>BBEG01000070.1 GCA_001312645.1 Rhodococcus sp. JCM 9791 | reverse complement strand
GAGGCCGCCCACCGAGGTGGCAGCGCGTTGTCGATCGACCATCCCGATCGAATCCGCATCAGTGTCGCGGGCGACGCGGTGCTCGCGTTCCCGGCCACGTTCTCCGACGCCGACGCGATCTCCGACGTCCACGGCCTCGGCGCAACTCTGTACGTTGATCACCGGTCGCTGGCCGATCGACGAACCCGGTATCCCGGGCCCCGAAGGCTGCTCGGGCGCGCAGTGGCGGCACGGTCGGTGGAATGCCGATCGCCGAGCACGGTCCGGACGGTGTTCCGGTCGAGCCTCGCGCTATCCGCCCTGACGTTCCATTCGAGATCTCTGCGGTCGCGGTGCGTGCGTTGTCCACCGACGGCGGTATTCGTACGGCGGCGACGGTGCAGCACATCCTCGACCAGGCATCGGTGTCGATCAGAAGACCGACATGATTCCCGCGTTGCGGCTCGGACAACGAACGCCTGCCATCGAGAACCATGCCCTCGCCGATCCGGAAGCGCTGGCGCAGAAGAAGAAGCATTCCGAGCGGATGCTCATGGCACTCGTCGGCCTCGGCGTCGTCACCGTGATCATCCTCGCGTTGATCGGCTGGTGGATCACCAATCTTCTTGCCGGCGATTCCAGCGACGCGCCCTTGACCAGCCAGGAATTCGGGCTCACCCCGACGGCCGAGGCTCCGGTGACACCGGGCAGCAACGAAGGCGCGGGCGAGTCCGCGGCTCCCGTTGCCGCCGGCCCGGTCGCTGCGACATCGGTCGAGGTGTTCTCTCCGCAGGGCACCCCTGATTCCCCGGCGACCGCGTCACAGGCCATCGACGGCGATCCGAGCACCGAGTGGAGCACCGACGCCTACTTCGATCCGTTCCCGTCGTTGAAGAACGGTGTCGGCCTACTGGTCACACTCGCCGATACCGCCACGTTGTCGTCGGTGACCGTCACCACCGATTCGCCCGGCACGGTCGTCGAAGTGCGTAGTGCGCCGTCGGCTCAGTCTTCTCTTGATCAGACACAGGTGATCGGTTCTGCACACTGGGTTCGGGAGAGACAGAGATTCCGGTCGAAGCCGATGGGGGCACATCTCATGTGCTGCTGTGGATCACCGATCTGAGCACCAGCGGCGGCAGCCACAAGAGCACGATCTCCGAGGTCACCTTCACCGCCGAGAAGTAAGGTCCTCGCGCACTGCAGGGGAAACATCCGGCAAATCGGATACCATCCGCGCGTGCGAATTTTCGGGGGGATCGCAAAAATCGCTGTGCCCGACATCGGTGAGATGTCGGATGCGGAGTTGCTGTCAGCGCATGTCGGAGGGGACCGGGACGCGTTCGGAACGTTGGTGACGCGACATCGCGACCACCTGTGGCACGTGGCCAAGCGCACGAGCTATTCGGACGAGGACGCAGCAGACGCCCTGCAGGACGCGATGCTCTCGGCCCACCGGATGGCCGCCACGTATCGAAAAGATGCCGCAGTGCTCAGCTGGCTGCACTCCATCGTCGTCAACGCGTGCCTGGATCGCATCCGCCGCAATCGAGTACGTCCGATCGCTGCCCGCTATCCCGATGACGTCGAGCAGATCCGCGACGAACGCGATCGGATCTCCGATCTCGAGATCACCCTCGATGTCGAGGCCGCGTTGTTCGCGCTCCCGCCCGATCAACGTGCCGCAGTGGTGGCCGTCGATGTCGAGGGTTGTTCGGTGAAGGAAGCAGCCCGCCGACTCGGTGTCCCCGAGGGCACGATCAAGAGCCGATGCGCGCGCGGCCGAAAGAAACTGGCCTTCGTTCTCGACGACCTTCGATTCGGGGGGAACCGATCGTGAGCCGCGTACGTCCTACTCTGGTGAGGGCACCCGAGTCGCCGAGGAGAATCGCGCATGAACGAGGACGAGTTTCCACGTCCGCCGTACTCCGACGATCTACTCGCTGATCTCCACGCGGGGGCATTGGACGACGAGCTCGCCGAGAGACTGTGGCCGCTCGTGCGGCAGGACCACCACGCCATGGCTGTGATCGACCGGCTCGACGCCGTGCAGGCACGACTACGCACGTGGGGGAGGAACCCACTGCCGAACCGATACCGCCCGATGTGGCGGTACGTCTCGATTCGACGCTGCACCGACTCGCGACCCAGAGTTCCGAACGGCGCCGTGGGGGGCCACTCCGCGACCGACGGATCCTTGCGGTGACGGGTATCGGGGCCGCGGCGGCCTTCGCGGTCGTGTTCGCTCTGGTCTTCCGCGGCATCGGTGCCGCCGACGACACCGTCGGACCGCCGCTCGCATCCGGTGCCTCGCCGTCGCAGGATGATTCCTCTTCGGGCGAGAATTCGCTCACCCCTGCATCTCTGAGGCAAATCGTCGGTTCCACCGGCCTCGGACCACTGTCGGAAGAAGAACGATTGCGAGACTGCCTGTCGGCGAACGGAGTCGACCCGGACAGTCCGATTCTCGGGTCACGCGAGATCCGAGTGGGCGACTCCGATGCCGTCGCGATCCTCCTCGGCGGACCGAAGGCACCGCAGATCACGGCGCTCGTGGTGGGTACTCGGTGCGGCGCGGACGATCCTGCGACGATCCAGGTCGAAGTGCTGGGGTGATGTTGCTCGGTCAGTCTTCGGCCGCCGGGAGCAGCAACTCGAGGATCCTCGCGCGTAGTTCCGGGGTGTCGTCCTCTGCGGCGATGAGCCCGCGAAGAGTGCCGAGCCGGCAGCCATGACCAGGATCGCACGCGCATCGATTTCGGAGTCGTGATCGGTCTCGCCGGCGAACAGGGCCGTGCTCGGCCCGCTGAACGTGCGCCACAGCGTGTTCCGGAGGTCATCATGGTCGCGTAGTGCGGCAAGCAGGCCCGGTAGGGCAGAACGCACCTCAGGGCGTGAAAAGAGCTCCACACTGCCGGTGACGACCCATTCGATCCAGCCGCGGCGATCGATCCCCGTGTACGGCCCGAGGTCGGGCGCAGATCCGAGTAGCGCGTGGAGGACCAGGTGCGCTTTGGTGGGCCAGCGACGCGTCAGGGTTGCTCGGCCGACGCCTGCCCGCACGGCAAGCGCGCGCATGCTCAGTCCGTCCCAACCGACCTCGATGAGCATCTCGCGGGCAGCGGCCAGAACTTCGGCATCGATTCGGGGGTCGCGGGGCGCCCGGGAACAACATCGGACATGCAGCCTGTATTTCTCTTCGGACGGATCATGGCGTCAGTGGTGCCACGCGCGCTATAGTCAGATTCTAATTACGGTACCACTGGCATCGAAAGTAGGGGCATGACTTCGCCGCGACCCACCGTCTTCGAGCCTGCCCGGCTCGGACCGCTCACCCTCCGCAACCGAATCATCAAGGCCGCCACGTTCGAAGGCGTCATGCCTCGCGGAGCCGTCAGCGACGAACTCGTCGAATTCCACGCCGAAGTCGCGCGCGGCGGAACAGCCTTGACAACCGTCGCCTACTGCTCGGTGTCCGAAAGCGGCCGCGTCCACCGCGACACCCTCGTTCTCGACAGCGCATCCGTTCCCGGCCTGCGACGTCTCACCGATGCCGTGCACGCCGAGGGAGCGCTTGCGTCCGCCCAGATCGGTCACGCCGGCCTCGTCGCCAACCAGATATCGAATGGCATGAGCACGATCGCACCGTCGACACGCATCAGCGCACCGGCCATGGGTCTCGTCCGCGGCGCATCCCTCGAGCAACTCGACGAGATCGTCGAGTCCTACACCTCTGCGGCCCGTCACGCGGTCGACGCCGGATTCGACGCCGTCGAGGTCCACCTCGGACACAACTATCTTCTGAGCTCCTTCATGAGCCCGAACCTCAACAAGCGCAAGGATCGTTACGGCGGGAGCATCGCCAACCGCACGGCATATCCGCGCCGGGTGCTCGAGGCCGTGCGACGCGCGGTGGGGGACAAGATCGCTGTGATCGCGAAGTTCAACATGACCGACGGGGTCCCTCAGGGATTGTGGCTCGACGAGTCACTGCCGATGGCACAGCTCATCGAAGCCGACGGTCACATCGACGCAATGCAGCTCACGGGCGGCAGCTCACTGCTGAACGGCATGTACTTCTTCCGCGGCGACGTCCCGATGAAGGAATTCGTCGCGTCACAGGCCAAGATCGTCGGGTGGGGACTGAAGTTCTACGGTCCGAAGATCTTTCCGAAACTTCCGTTCGAGGAGGCCTTCTTCCTGCCGATGGCCCGACAATTCCGCTCGGAACTGTCGCTGCCGCTGATCCTGCTCGGCGGCATCAACCGTCTCGACACGATGGAGACCGCGCTCGACGAAGGATTCGAGTTCGTCGCGATGGGCAGGGCACTGTTGCGCGATCCGGATGTCGTCAACAAGTTCCGCAATGCCACCGCGCGCGAGGGACTGTGCATCCACTGCAACAAGTGCATGCCGACCATCTACACCGGCACCCACTGTGTCATCCGCAGAACGCTGCAGGACGTCCCGACAACCGTCTGACACCCACCACCTGATCGAACACTTCCGGATCGCCTCCGGGGTCCTCCGCACCGACTGTGGCGTGAGGCACGGCGAGTAGGGAACAACACCGTTTACCCTGGTGTTGATACTTGAAGCTCGTTCGTGCCCTCACCTGCACGGACGACTGTGGCCGCTGACTGCGTCCCCACCCCAGCACACGACCCCGGAAGGCTCGCATGACGACTTCGCCCACGATCCACGACCTCATCATCGTCGGCTCGGGACCGGCCGGATACACCGCGTCGATCTACGCGGCCCGTGCCGAACTCTCCCCGCTCGTGTTCGAAGGAACCCAATTCGGTGGCGAGCTCATGACCACCACCGAGGTCGAGAACTTCCCGGCTTCCGCGAGGGCATCATGGGCCCCGAGCTGATGGACCAGATGCGTGAACAGGCTCTGCGATTCGGTGCCGACATCCGCACCGAGGACGTCGAGGAAATGGACCTGACAGGCCCGATCAAGACCGTCGTCGCGAACGGCGAAACATACAGCGCCCGCGCCGTCATCCTCGCGATGGGCGCAGAGCCGCGCTACCTCGGCGTACCGGGGGAGGAGAAACTCCTCGGCCGCGGTGTCTCCGCGTGCGCCACATGCGACGGCTTCTTCTTCCGCGATCAGGACATCGCCGTCGTCGGTGGCGGCGACTCTGCGATGGAAGAGGCCACGTTCCTCACCCGCTTCGCACGCAGCGTCACGCTCATCCACCGTCGCGAGGAGTTCCGCGCGTCGAAGATCATGCTCGAGCGTGCACGCGCGAACGAGAAGATCCGTTTCCTCACCAACGCCGCCGTCGCCGAGGTCCAGGGTGAGAACAGCGTCACCAACCTCGTCATCGAGGACACGGTGACGGGCGCGCGCAGCGACCTCGCCGTGACCGGTCTGTTCGTCGCCGTCGGCCACGATCCGCGGAGCTCGCTTGTCGCCGGACAGGTCGCTCTCGACGACGAAGGCTACGTGCAGGTCTCCGCTCCCGGCACCGCGACATCCGTCCCCGGCGTCTTCGCTGCGGGCGACCTCGTCGACCACACGTACCGCCAGGCGATCACCGCCGCGGGTACGGGTTGCTCCGCCTCCATCGACGCGGAGCGTTGGCTCGTCGCCAACCGCGAGGCGTCCGTACCGGTCGCTGTCCAAGCCTGATCGCCACCACTGACGTCCCCTCTCGACCCCACCCACCATTGCGCAGGAGAACAACATGACCAACACCGTCAACATCACCGACTCGTCGTTCGTCGAAGACGTACTGCAGGCCGACAAGCCTGTGCTCGTCGATTTCTGGGCGACGTGGTGCGGTCCCTGCAAGATGGTTGCCCCGGTTCTCGAGGAGATTGCGGGTGAGCACGGCGAGAAGCTGACCATCGCCAAGCTCGATATCGACGCCAACCCGTCGTCGGCTCGCGACTATCAGGTGATGTCCATTCCCACCATGATCCTGTTCTCCGGTGGCAAGCCCGTGAAGACGATCGTCGGCGCGAAGGGTAAGGCGGCGTTGCTCCGGGAGCTCGACGAGGTCCTGTAGTAACGTCCCAGGATCGACCGCGCGCCCGTGAGCATCGACCTCGGGCGCATCTGAGACAATTCCGTTCGATGCTGCCCCGCGTGTGCTGGGCGCTCCGGTCAGCACGGAAAGGCCCCCGACACATGCGCCCTCTTCGTCACGGCGACCACGGTCCTGCTGTCGCAGAAATCCGGAACACACTGGCCGGATTAGGGTTTCTCCACGGAGGATCAGACGCCGGCGACGAGTGGATCGGTTCCGACGTCGTCTTCGATCAAGAACTCGACGGTGCCGTGCGTGCCTTCCAGCAACAGCGTGGTCTGCTCGTCGACGGCATAGTCGGCGCGGCAACGTATCGGTCGCTCAAGGAAGCGTCGTACCGTCTCGGTGCCCGCACCCTGATCTATCAATTGTCCGCACCCCTGTACGGCGACGACGTGGCGGCACTGCAGACTCGTCTGCAGGATCTCGGGTTCTATGTGGACCGGGTCGACGGATATTTCGGTCCCCGAACCCACGCCGGACTCAGCTCCTTCCAGAAGGAGATCGGTCTCGCACCCGACGGAATCTGCGGACCCGAGACCCTGCGGGCACTCGAACTCCTCGGCACCCGCGTGTCCGGCGGTTCGCCGCATGCCATCAGTGAAGAAGAGATCGTCCGGCGGTCCGGTCCGCAACTCAGCGGTAAGCGGATCGTGATCGATCCGGGTCTCGGTGGCAATCATCACGGCATCATCCTCCGCAGTCCGCACGGCACCATCTCCGAGGCCGACATCCTGTGGGATCTCGCCCGCCGGCTCGAAGGACGCATGGCTGCCACCGGCATGGAAACTTTCCTGTCGCGGCCGTACCACGCCAACCCCACCGACATCGAGCGCGCCGGTACCTCCAACGCGTTCGGCGCCGACCTGATGATCTCGCTGCGCTGTGATGCGAGTTCGAATCTCTCGGCAAGCGGTATCGCCAGCTTCCACTACGGCAATTCGCACGGCTCCGAATCGATGATCGGTCAGGTGCTCACCGGGTACATCCAGCGCGAGATCGTCGCGCGCACACCTCTCCAGGACTGCCGCAGCCACGGACGGACCTGGGATCTGCTGCGTCTGACGAACATGCCGACGATCCAGATCGATCTCGGTTACCTCACCAACGCGCACGACGCCATGGTGCTCGCCGACCCCCGTCACCGCGACACGATCGCCGAAGCTGTACTCATCGCCGTCAAGCGTCTGTACCTGCTCGGTCAGGACGACCAACCGACCGGGACGTACACTTTCGCCGAGCTTCTCGCCGAAGAGCTGTCGATCACCGAGACTCGCTGAACCACACTCCACAGAAGAACGGCTCCCTCGGCGGCGAGGGAGCCCGTTCTTCTGTTCTTCTGTCCTACTGCGGGAGGTAGGGCTACTGCACTCCCACCGTGGTCCGGCCGGCGAAATCTTCGACAGTGATCGACGCTGCCTCGATCAGCCGATCCAACGCTGCTTCGACCTCTTCCTTCCACCCGTGGTCGCGGTCGAGCTCGAGCCGCAGCCGCGGGTACCGGTGGTGTGGTGCGACCACGTCGAACCCCATGTCCTCGAGGAAATCGGCGGAGATCATGCACTCGTGAGGGGAGCACGCGTTGGCCGCCGTCGCGGAGGGAGTGTCACCGACCACATCCGCCTCGGAATCCGCTCTGATCCCGAACGCTTCGAGCGCACGCACATTCCGTCGGACGAGATCGTCCACGACGGCACGAATGAGGTCGGCGCCCACATCGAACCCCTCTGCGTGCGGTTCGATCCGCATGGCCGTAAGGAGGATCGCGTCGGCACTCACCGGCGAGGTGGGAAACAACTGCGCCCGGGGCACCATGCTGGGTGGGGCGTAGAACGCGCACGCGGAAACCTTCTCGTCGACGGTCGCGATCTGCGCGCACGACCCCCACTGCAACATGACCGTCGACAGCCAGGCTTCCTTCTCGAACTCGGGGTCCGCGAATTCACGTGCCTCGTCAACGGTGTCGGGGTCCATTTCCCAGAACACACACCGTCGGGAGTGTCTCGGCAACCGATCGATACCGCTCAACGAGAGCGGCGTGACTCGTGTCGACACGAGATTCCTTCGCCTCCACCTCTGGTCTAGACAGTCGTCCTGCTCCGGCGGGGAGTCAGGAAGGGTTCTGTTGGTCGCCCTACTTCTGCGATTCCATCAGGGTCACGATGCGCTCGAGATCGTCGACCGACCCGAATTCCACCACGATCTTGCCCTTCCGCTTACCGAGGCTGACGGTGACGCGGGTATCGAACGACGACGACAGCCGTTCGGCGACGTCCTGCAGTCCGGGCATCTGGATCGGCTTCCGCCGCCCGGGAGCCGCCACGTCCGGTGGTCCCGCACGATTCGCGAGAACAACCGCTTCCTCGGTGGCCCGCACCGACATGCCTTCCGCCACGATTCGAGCGGCAAGCACCTCCTGGGCGTCGGCTCCCGCGTCCAGGGAAAGCAGCGCGCGAGCATGGCCGGCCGACAACACGCCCGCCGCGACACGACGCTGGACGGCGATGGGGAGTTTGAGGAGCCGGATCATGTTCGTGACCACCGGACGCGAACGGCCGATGCGTGCCGCGAGTTCCTCGTGGGTGACTTCGAACTCCTCGAGCAACTGCTGATACGCGGCGGCTTCTTCGAGCGGATTGAGCTGCACGCGATGAATGTTCTCGAGGAGCGCATCGCGGAGGAGCGCGTTGTCATCGGTGTCGCGCACGATCGCGGAAATGGTCTGAAGCTCGGCCTGCTGAGCGGCACGCCAGCGTCGCTCACCCATGATGAGTTGGAACCGGTCACCGTCGGTCCGACGCACGACGATCGGCTGCATGAGCCCGAACTCACGGATCGAGTGGACGAGCTCGCCCAGCGCCTCTTCGTCGAAGACCTGCCGCGGCTGCTTCGGATTCGCCTCGATGCGATCGATCGGGATCTCGAGGTACACCGCCCCGCTGGGGGAGGGGAGGGGTTCGGTCGCCGCCGACTTCTCCGACGTATCCGTTTCCGGACCGGCAGTGGTCGATTCAGAAGCGACCGACTCTGCGCTCCCGTTCGAGGCCGCCTTACCGTCGCCGATGATCACATCGGCCGCTGCGGTCCCGAGGCCCGACGGGGAGATCGTCAGGCCGGAGGTACCGACCGGCCGACGAGTGAGCGACTTGATCAGTGGCTGCTTTTTCTCCGAAGCGGGTACCGGCGCACGGGCAGCGCCCGCGTCCACCGCGGTATCTGTCTGCACCGCGGAATCTGTCTGCACTGCCGTATCCGTCTTGGTTGCGGCGCCCTTCACGGCTGCAGCTTCGTCGGATGTCCCGACGGGCGGGCCCGTCGGAATCAATGCCGCCAAGCCGCGCCCGAGTCCACCCTTACGTGTCGCACTCATCGGTTCCCCTGGTTGTCCTGAAGCCCACGTGCCGCCAATTCGCGCCCTGCGTCGAGGTAACTCATTGCACCGCGCGAACCTGGATCGTAGTCGAGAACCGTCGTCCCGTACCCGGGAGCTTCGGAGACCTTCACACTGCGCGGGATCACCGATCGGAGGACGGCATCGCCGAAGTGCCGCCGGACTTCGGCCGCGACCTGGTCTGCGAGCTTGGTCCGTCCGTCGTACATGGTCAGGAGAACGGTCGACACATGCAGCGCAGGATTGAGGTGCGACTGAACGAGCTCGATGTTGCGGAGAAGCTGGCCGACTCCCTCGAGCGCGTAGTACTCACACTGGATGGGAATGAGAACTTCCTTCCCAGCAACGAGGGCGTTCACCGTGAGCAGTCCGAGCGACGGCGGCAGTCGATGATGATGTAGTCGTAGTCGCGGTCGCCGAGGGCTTCCTTGGTGACCGCATTTCGGAGCCGATTCTCGCGGGCCACCATCGAGACGAGTTCGATCTCGCGCCCGCAAGATCGATCGTCGCCGGGATACAGAAGAGTCGTTCACTGTGCGGACTCTGCTGCACCGCGTCGGCGGCAGTCACCTCACCCAGTAGGATCTCGTAGCTCGACGGGATGCCGGAGTGGTGTGGCACTCCCAACGCCGTGCTCGCGTTGCCTTGAGGATCGAGGTCGATGACAAGGACAGTGAGTCCTTGAACCGCGAGAGCGGCGGCAAGGTTGACGGCGGTAGTCGTCTTACCGACTCCACCCTTCTGATTTGCGATCGTGAGAACGCGGCGTTCACGCGGCTTGGGAAGTGCGTTCGCCTCACTGGGGTGCAGAACCTGACTCGCGCGATGGGCAGCCGCTCCGATCGGAGTGTCCATCGACGGGAAGCTGTCGACGGGAACCGGAAAGAAATCGTCTTCGCTTGCGGCCTCGGTTTCACGTGAAACAGCGGATTCAGATCCACCCGACATAGAACGCTCCTTAAACGTAGATCCGCTCGGTTCGCACGCTACATCCTTGACGCGTCCGACACTCGCTATGCGCGGCGGTTGCAGCGAAGACGTGGACTCCCGAGGGTGATGCGCGAGCTGAGATCCGTGAACGTGCGTCCCCGGCACGTGTCGCGTGTCCACTTCTTCGCTCGCGATCAAGTATGTCAAAAGAAATCTCACAGGTGACGCCGACACCTCGCCGTTCACGTTTCACGTGAAACGTGAACCCGATTGTTTCACGTGAAACCTTCGATGGAGGGGCGATCGCACCTCACCGTTTCACGTGAAACATCGTCCCGCGAGACCGAGCACACCCGAAGCCTGCGTGACAACACACTTCCACTCAATGATTCTTGAAATCCTGTGTATTGGAACACTATTGGCAATATGATCATCGAAACCGGCAGTGCTGCAACATATTTCGCTACTTTTGAACGCAACCGGCCAGATAGGGCTGGAACAACTGTCACAGTGACGAAACTACTGCGGGTCACAGTACACCCGCCTACATCGCACATTTCGTCGCAATCGGCCTCGAAATTGAAACCCCTCCCACTCCAGCGGGGAGGGGAGGGGTCGACTTCACGTTTCACGTGAAACTGTTCATCGCATCTTCCGACGTCGCTGAGGCTTCGCAATCCGTTCGGCTTTCACCACAAGTGTCGGAACCTCGAGGAGATCGGCCCCGCACTCGAGTACCTCGAGGTTGCCCGCACCGAGTTTGGCAAGCTCGTTACGATCACGCTCGATCTCTTCTGCCGCGGAACTTCCCTTGAGCGCAAGCATCCGCCCACCCTCATGGATGAGCGGCAACGACCACTTGGCGAGTTTGGCGAGCGGAGCCACTGCCCGCGACGTCACCACATCGGCGCCGCCCGCTTCCTGAACCACACCCGGTTGCTCGGCGCGGCCACGCACCACGAGCACGTTCTCGAGTCCGTGTGTCTCGACGAACTCGGCGAGGTACACAGAACGTCGCAACAACGGCTCTACGAGTTTCACTCGAAGATCAGGACGGGCGATGGCAAGCGGGATACCCGGAAGACCGGCACCACTACCGACATCCACAACCTGCTCGTCCGCTTCGATCAACTCACCGAGCACGGCGCAATTGAGGATGTGTCGCTCCCACAACCGCGGGACCTCCCGGGGTCCGATGAGTCCGCGTTCGACGCCGTCCACCGACAACGACTCGTAATAACGCTGCGCAAGGTCGAATCGGTCTCCGAAGATGCGGTGAGCGATTCCGAGTAGGTCGGACTCTTCGTGTTCCACGTGAAACATCCTCTCCCGTAAACGGGTAGTGCAAACAGACGGTGGTCCATCCGTGGCGCCTACCGATGAAAAAGAGGAGCCCGGGCCGGCCGGGCTCCTCTTCGAATCAGCTGTTGATCAATCTCGGATGATCACGACTCGCCGATTGGGCTCGGCACCTTCGCTCTCGCTGGACACACCATCGATCTGAGCAACGGCGTCGTGCACGATCTTGCGTTCGAACGGCGTCATGGGGGTCAGCTCCTCGCGCTCACCCGACTCCAGGACCCGCTTGGCGGCCGACGTACCGAGAGCGCTCAGTTCGGAACGCTTACCCGCGCGCCAGCCGGCAACATCGAGCATCAGTTTGCTGCGTTCGCCGGTGGCCTGCTGGACTGCCAATCGCGTGAGTTCCTGGAGCGCGTCCAGAACCTCGCCGCTCCGCCCCACGAGCTTGGACAGATCCTTGCCGCCGTCGATGCTGACCACAGCGCGGTCACCCTCGACATCCAGGTCTATGTCACCGTCGAAGTCGAGCACGTCGAGCAACTGTTCGAGGTAGTCGCCGGCGATCTCGCCCTCTTCGATCAGGTCATCGTCATCGCCTGCGTCGAGTTCTGCATCCCGCGGCTCGGTGGTCACCTCGAGGTCCTCCTGTGCCTTGTCAAGGTCACTGGCCATATTCAGCTCTCTTCTACTTCGGTCAGCGCCGCTTGCGCTTGGAGTTCTTGGGACGGCTGCCGGGCTTCGGTGTGCTCGCACCGGAAGCCTTCCCGCCGGCCTGGGGATCGATCTTCTTCAGCGACACATCTCCGGCCTGTGCCGTGGTGTCGTCACTCGAGGAATCCTCGGATGCAGGTTCGGCATCCGTCGCCGCTGCGGAGGCTGCGCCGCCCTTCTTCTTGTTCTTGGTCGGACGGGCGCCGGCTTGGGTGCGTTCTCGTTTCGGCGAGTGAGGGCTTCCTGACGCTTCTCCTCTTCCTCGCGGTCGATCTTGCGGAAGACGAGGTGCTGCTGACCATAGGTCCAGACGTTGTTGCTCACCCAGTACAGAAGGATCGCGATGGGCAGGAACGGGCCGCCGACCATCACGCCGAGTGGGAACACATACAGCGCGAGCTTGTTCATGATCGCGGCCTGTGGAGCGGCCGCGGCCTGGGCGCTCTGCCGGGCAACAGATGCGCGCGAGTTGAAGTGGGTCGCGATACCCGCGATCACCATCAGTGGAATCGCCACCACGGCAATATCCAATCGCGAGGGCAGGCTCCCACCATCGATCGTGAACGCCTGGAGCGACTCGATCGGCTGGGTGATCCACGACGAGATCGGCGCATTGAAAATTCGTGCGCTCAGGAACGACTGGACGTCATCCGGGCTGAAGGCATAGTTGCCGAGCTGCGCGTTCTCTTCAGGTGACAGACCGAGCTGACCAACACCGGTACCCGTGCGGTTGAACGAGCGGAGCACATGGAACAGACCGATGAACACGGTACCTGCAGCAGCATCGGCAGGCAACCCATCAGCGGATTGAAGCCGTGTTCCTTCTGCAGCTTCTGCATCTCGGTGGCTTGCCGCTGGCGATCGTTCGAGTACTTCTTCTGCAACGCTTTGATCTGTGGCTGCAGTTCCTGCATCTGACGCGTCGTGCGGACCTGCTTCACGAACGGCTTGTACAGGATCGCGCGAAGCGTGAAGACGAGAAACACCACGGACAACGTCCACGCCAGTCCGCTGTCGGGCGCCAACACGAAGGAGAAGGCTTTGTGCCAGACCCACAGGATCCAGGACACGGGATAATAGATGAAGTCGAGCACGGCTCTAGGTACTCCTCTGGTCGTCCATGATCGCCACGCAACGGCGTCGGTCTCAGGTCTTCAGGCGCCGCTCAGGTTCCCGCCGGCGACGGTCGGTGTCGGCGCTCCGGCACCGGATCCCAACCACCAGGGTGCCAGGGTCCACACTTGAGCAGTCTCACAGCCGTCAATACAGAACCGACGACGACACCCCGCGCACGAAGCGCGTCGACCGCGTATTCGCTGCACGTGGGGAAGAATCGACAGGTCGGCATCCGGGTGGGCGACACGTAGACGCGATAGAGCTCGATGCAGAGGATCAGTCCCCGAGCCGGCGCAGTGCGAACAGACCGCAGCGCAGCACTCCACCCGGGCGAATTCACTGCTGTTCCTCGCTGTCGAGGATCCCGAGTCGCTTCAATCCCGAGCGGACCTGCCGCTCGAGATCCCGGGATTCGGCTATGGCTGCTCCCGGCAGCGCACGCAACACCACATCGGTGCCTTCAGGAATCGACTCGACCAACTCGACGCAGATATGACGAAGCCGGCGTGCGACTCGATGTCGAATCACCGCCGGCCCGACAGCCTTACTCACGACAAGCCCGAAACGAGGACCGTCGACACCATTCACCACGAAATCCGGCTGCTCCCGCTGTAGAGCGTGGACAACCAGATCTCGGCGCCCTGACGACGACCACGGCGCACGGCGTCGGAGAAATCCGAACGGCGCCGCAATCGATACGGCTCAGGTAACACCCCGAGCTCCCGGTAACGGGATCAGGCGGTGAGGGAAGCGCGGCCCTTTTGGCGACGCGCTGTCACGATGGCGCGGCCCGCACGGGTCCGCATCCGGAGACGGAAGCCGTGAACACGCGCGCGGCGTCGGTTGTTCGGCTGGAACGTCCGCTTGCCCTTGGCCACGGTCAACACTCCTCGATAATCTGCGGCACCAGGAGGCGCCATTGGTCCAACGTTTACGGAATTTCGCATGACCCGCGCGCTGTGACACAGCACGGACCAGCCACTGCAGTACGAGTGACTGTTCGAGGCTACTCGGGTTCGGATGCGAAATCAAACCGCGGCGGTGGGGATCACGCAACCCGACACGCCGATGCTGACTTCACCGAATCCTTCCGAGACGCAATGTGGCGGCCATCACCTGCGGTACGCTACCGCTCATGACATCGAGGGGGATCGTTGTCGCCCGGCCACCGTGTGCCACAGTCGGTTCGCGTCAGGCCACCGCCGCCGGCCTTCGCCGATGACGAATGCGGTGCATTCTGCACACAATTTCACGCATCCATCCCCAGCCCGACCGGGCAATTTCCCCTGGTTGTCCACACCTGTGGATAATCATGTGGAAATCCGGTCGACTCTGTGGGAGGAAGCTTCGTGAACGACGAGCCTAACGCGCTTGCCGATGTATGGGCGGACGTCGTTTCCGAGCTCACCGTGGACAACGGTGGATTGTCGAAGAGTCAGAAGGCATGGCTCAATCTCGTCAAACCCATCACCCTGGCTCAGGGCTTCGCGCTGCTCTCGGTGCCCTCCACGCTTGCGCAGCAATCGATCGAGCGTGATCTGCGCGAGCCCATCCTGCGAGTCCTCAACCGCAATCTCGGGCAGGGTGTGGAAGGACTCGGCGTTCGCGTCGAACCCAGAGAGCGGGTCGACGACCCTGCCGAGGATCCCTACGCCGAACCGCGCGACACATTGCCTCTCGAGGGGCTTCCGACAGAACCCGCCTCGCGTGAGTCCAGGCCGCGCGAAACCGCACGTCGCGACGCCGATCCGAGGGAACGGCGCACCCCCCGCGACGCCATGCCCGGCGGCGACGGCAGGGGTCCCTATCATCGCCGTTTCGGACCCGGATACGACCACGAGCCTCTCGAACCCGACCACGGGGACGTCGACGAGGTCGACGACGATCATGAGGCGCTCACCGCGGTGCGCGAGTCCTGGCCGTCGTACTTCACACAGCCTCCGCCTCCCGAAACGCCGGCGATCGGCAGCAGCCTCAACGCCAAATACACGTTCGACACTTTCGTCATCGGTGCGTCGAACCGCTTTGCGCACGCCGCCGCCGTGGCGATCGCAGAAGCTCCGGCCCGCGCTACAACCCTCTGTTCATCTGGGGTGCGTCCGGCCTCGGCAAGACACATCTCCTGCACGCCGCGGGGCACTATGCACAGCGACTCTTCCCCGGGATGCGAGTGAAGTACGTCTCGACGGAAGAGTTCACGAACGACTTCATCAACAGCCTCCGCGACGACCGCAAGGTCGCGTTCAAACGTCGCTACCGCGAGACGGACATCCTCCTCGTCGACGACATCCAGTTCATCGAAGGCAAGGAAGGCATCCAGGAGGAGTTCTTCCACACCTTCAACACCCTCCACAATGCGAACAAGCAGATCGTCGTCTCCTCGGACCGTCCGCCCAAGCAGCTGGCCACGCTCGAGGAACGGCTGCGGACCCGTTTCGAGTGGGGCCTGATCACCGACGTCCAGCCGCCGGAACTCGAGACGCGCATCGCCATCCTCAGTAAGAAGGCACGGATGGACGGGCTCGACGTGCCCCACGATGTGCTCGAGCTCATCGCCAGCCGGATCGAGCGCAACATCCGCGAACTCGAGGGCGCACTCATCCGGGTCACGGCGTTCGCCTCCCTCAACAGGCAGCCACTCGATCTGACCCTCGCCGAAGTGGTGCTGCGCGACCTGATGCCCGATTCGACGGCACTCGAGATCAACGCCTCGACGATCATGGCGGTGTGCGCCGAGTACTTCGGTATCTCGATCGACGACCTGTGCGGACCGGGTAAGGCACGCCCGTTGGCCCAGTCCAGGCAGATCGCCATGTACCTGTGCCGTGAGCTCACCGACCTGTCACTTCCCAAGATCGGACAGACGTTCGGTCGCGACCACACGACAGTCATGTACGCGGACAAGAAGATTCGCAAGGAAATGGCCGAACGGCGCAAGATCTACGATCAGGTGCAGGAGCTCACGGCCCGCATCAAGCAGCGTTCGAAGCGGTAGCGAATACGCACTGCACGGCCACTCACCAATCGGGAGCGTCGACACGACGCTCCCGATTTTTTCTGTCCACAGCCTGTGGGCAACCTTCCGATTCCGTCCCGGATCTCGAGAAAACAGACGCACTCACACTTGTGGACAACGGTGTGCAGAACGTGGGATCTTTGTGGACGAACGGTGGACAGAAGAAGAACAGTCTCGAGGAGTCCACATTCATCCTCGAGAATTCCTCGAGTTCATCCTCGAGTAGGACCCCCTCGAGAAGACCGCCTCACCAGCCTAGACGGTTGTTCGTCCACAGATTCCACAGGACCTATTACTACTTCTGTGAGTTCTTCTCAGAAATACTCTTTCAAAACAGGTGTGTGGATCCCTCGAGTCCACAGGCCCTCGAGAGTCCTGTCCTCGCAACGGTGTCCGGCTTTCCAAGCAGAGCTCGAACGCCTACCGTGGAGCCGCATCCCCGACGCCGAGCAATGGAGTCGGGGCCGTGTGTCAGACTCGTAAGACTTGTCGATGACCACGATCGAGAGAGGATCCCCCGGGCGATGGAGCTTGGAAGCATGAAGTTTCGTGTTGCTCGCGAGGACTTCGCCGACTCTGTCGCATGGGTGGCACGAAGCCTCCCGTCGCGCCCACCGGTTCCGGTGCTCGGTGGAGTGCTGCTCGGAGCCGAGGAGCAGGGCCTGACGGTGTCGGGCTTCGATTACGAGGTCTCGGCGCAGGTACATGTCCCCGCAGAGGTCATCACTCAGGGCCAGGTGCTCGTGTCGGGCAAGCTGCTCGCCGACATCACCCGCTCACTCCCCAACAAGCCTGTGGATGTCGTCCTCGACGGCACTCGCGTGCTCATCAACTGCGGTAGCGCGAAGTTCTCCCTGCCGACGATGCCGGTCGAGGACTACCCTCAGCTTCCCGAGCTTCCGCAGCAGACGGGTGCGCTGTCGGGCGATCTGTTCGCCGAGGCGATCGGCCAGGTTGCGGTCGCTGCCGGCAAGGACGACACACTTCCGATGCTCACCGGCATCCGTGTCGAGATCGAGGGCACCGACATGGTGCTCGCGGCCACCGACCGTTTCCGGCTCGCGGTGCGCAAGCTCGAGTGGATGCCCACCGGTGAGAGCACCAGTTCGGCCGTGCTGGTGCCGGCCAAGACCCTTTCCGAGGCCGCGAAAACTGTTGGTGGAGCGTCTAGTCCGGTGGTCCAGCTGGCACTCGGCAGTGGCTCCTCCGTCGGTGCCGACGGTCTGCTCGGCATCGTCGCTGACGGTCGTCGTACCACGACGCGTCTCCTCGACGCCGAATTCCCCAAGTTCCGCCAGTTGCTTCCGGCCGAGCACACCGCGATGGCCACGGTCGAGATCGCACCGCTCGTCGAGGCGATCAAGCGCGTTGCTCTCGTCGCCGAACGTGGAGCTCAGGTCCGTCTCGAGTTCAGTGAGGGCAGCGTGCTCCTCTCGGCCGGTGGCGACGACGCGGGACGCGCCGAGGAATCTCATCCCGCCGAGTTCCATGGCGAACCGATGGTCATCGCGTTCAACCCGGGATACCTGCTCGATGGTCTGACGTCGCTGCACACCGACAAGGTGTCCTTCGGGTTCACCACGTCGAGTCGTCCGGCAGTCCTGCGTCCGGCCACCGACGAGGAACCGGTACCCGACGAGTCGGGCACGTTCGCTGCCCCCGACAGCGCCTATACCTACCTGTTGATGCCGGTGCGCCTGCCGGGCTGACAGGCAAGCAGAAAGTGGACGGTCCGTGTACGTTCGCACCTTCGCGCTGCGCGATTTCCGGTCATGGGAGACCGCGTCGGCCGATTTGACTCCGGGCCCAACGGTTTTCGTCGGGCCCAACGGACACGGCAAGACCAACCTGATCGAGGCGCTCGGGTACCTGTCGGGGCTGTCATCGCATCGCGTGTCCTCCGATTCTCCGCTCCTGCGCGCCGGGACCTCACGAGCGTTCGTGGGTGCTGTGGTCGTCAACGGTGGCCGTGAACTCGGCATCGACATCGAGATCAACGAAGGCAAGGTCAATCGCGCCCGGATCAATCAGTCGCCGGCGAGGAGACCGAGGGAGGTCGTCGGGATTCTCCGGACGGTGTTGTTCGCGCCCGAGGATCTGTCTCTGGTCCGCGGCGACCCGAGCGACCGTCGTCGGTTCCTCGACGAACTGCTCACCACCCGTTTTCCTCGCCTCGGGGGTGTGCGCGCGGACTATGACAAGGTTCTGCGTCAGCGCTCGGCGTTGCTCAAGACCGCCGGCGGGGTACTGCGCCGGGGCGCCCGCTCGAGTGATGGTGCGAGCGCGCTGGCGACGCTCGAGGTGTGGGATCGACACCTCGCAGCGCACGGTTCGGAGTTGCTCGCCGCACGAATCGCGCTGCTCCACGATCTCGCACCGCACGTTGTCGAGTCCTACCGGTCCATCGCGCCGGAATCACGTCCGGCGGTCCTGCGATATCGAAGCAGCCTCGGCGAGGTTCTACCGGCAGAGTTCGCCGATCCCGCGCGGGTGCCCGAACGTGACGACCTCGAACTGATCGAGGCCGCGTTCCTGCGCAGGCTGTCTGAGACGAGCTCCAAGGAAATCGAGCGGGGTGTGTGCCTTGTCGGTCCGCATCGCGACGACCTCGAGTTGATTCTCGGTGATCAGCCTGCGAAAGGATATGCGAGCCACGGGGAATCCTGGTCGTTCGCTCTGTCACTGCGCTCGGTGCGTTTACTCTGCTCCGGTCCGACGGTACGGATCCGGTGCTCATGCTCGACGATGTGTTCGCCGAGTTGGACCGTCGGCGCCGAGCGGCGCTCGCTTCGGTTGCGGCGACGGCCGAGCAGGTCCTCATCACCGCGGCGGTACCCGAGGACGTGCCGTCCGAACTGATCGGTGCGAGGTTCCCTGTGCACGCCGAGGAAACCGAACGTGGCCGTATCTCCGTGCTCGGTGTGGCGGAGCGAGGAGAATCGGTCGGGGAGGTATCCGATGACGCACGATGACGGCGCCCGCTCGAAGGGCGACCGGACAGAACCCGACAACGGGGCAGAGCCCGAGCTCCGCGGAGTCGATCTGGCACGGCGCGCACTCGAGGAAGCTCGAGCTGCTGCGAAGGCCAGCGGTAAATCGGTCGGTCAGGGGCGTGCCTCGGGCGGCCGGGTGCGGCCACGTCGCCGCAAGCGTGGATGGTCCGG
>BBEG01000069.1 GCA_001312645.1 Rhodococcus sp. JCM 9791 | reverse complement strand
CGACCGACACCGGTACCAGGTCGACGAACTGCTCGCCGCACACCTGCGCCGGCGCGCGGCGCACGAGAAGCACCCGGTCCACGACTTCCTGTTCACGTACTACCGGCACCGGCCCGCGCAATTACGGCAGTGGCATCCCGGGTTCGGCACCGTCCTGCTCGGCGCTGGTCGCGAATATCGCGACCAGCGCGCCTACGAACGGGTTGTCGTCGACGGCACGCCGGGGGTTCGTGTGAGCTCCGACACCCTCGACAATCGGCTCTCGACGCTCGGTTTCATAGCCGAACTGCTGACGCGAACCGGTTCGCGGACCGCCCAGCTCGGATGTTTCGGACTGCACGAATGGGCGATGGTGTACCGCACGAGCAGTGACGATGTGCGGCATTCGACGGTGCCACTGCGGCTCGGTCACGCCGGAACCGATGCGGTAGTGGAATCAATGCAGTTGCGCTGCAGTCATTATGACGCCTATCGGTTCTTCACCCCGGACGCGGCACCTCGTAACATCGAACCCCTGACCCGAGACGACCAACTCGACCGCGAGCAGCCCGGGTGCCTGCACGCCGGCATGGACCTCTACAAGTGGTGCTACAAGCTCTCTCCGCTGATCGATTCGGACCTACTGCTGCGCTGTTTCCGGCATGCGGCCGCAACACGCGAACTCGACATGCGCGCGAGCCCGTATGATCTGAGCGACTACGGCTACTCGCCCATCACGATCGAGACTGCGCCGGACGCGCACAGTACGTCCGCGAGCAGACGGCGCTCACCTCCCGCGCCGCGGACCTGCGACAGGACCTGCTCGAACGATGCTCCGCCCTGCGCGCGCGCCGAACCGACGTACGCTCCTAGCTACCGGCGGGTAACATAATTGGTGAATTTTCGTGCGGCTCCCGGATCGCAACATCACCGGGCGCACAGCAACCGGAAAGAGTGAGGGTAATGACCGAACGCGTGACCATCGGCGGACTTCAGATCGCCAAGGTGCTCTACGACTTCGTCAACAATGAGGCACTCCCCGGCACCGGAGTGGACGCGGACGCGTTCTGGGCCGGCGCCGACAAGATCGTCGACGAGCTCGCACCCAAGAACCGTGCTCTGCTCGCCAAGCGCGACGACCTGCAGGCACAGATCGACACCTGGCACCGCGACCGGGCCGGAGCGCCCCACGACGCGGCTGCCTACAAGGCATTCCTCGAGGAGATCGGCTACCTCGTTCCGGTCCCCGCGCCCTTCCAGGTCGATACCGCCGGCGTCGATACCGAGATCACCTCCACCCCGGGCCCGCAGCTCGTCGTGCCGATCCTCAACGCCCGCTTCGCCCTCAACGCCTCCAACGCCCGCTGGGGTTCGCTCTACGATGCGCTGTACGGCACCGACGCCATCTCCGAAGAAGGCGGCGCCGAGAAGACCGGCGGCTACAACAAGGTCCGCGGCGACAAGGTCATCGCCTGGGCCCGCGACTTCCTCGACAAAGCCGCACCCCTGCAGTCCGGCAGCCACGCCGACTCGACGAACTACTCCATCGACGGCACCGAACTGAAGGTCACGCTCTCCGACGGCACCGTCACCGGACTCGCCGACGCGACGAGCTCGTCGGCTACCTCGGCGACAAGAACGCCCCCACCTCGGTGCTGCTGCGCAACAACGGCCTGCACATCGAGATCCAGATCGACGCCGCCTCCCCCATCGGAAGCACCGACGCCGCCGGAGTCAAGGACGTCGTCCTCGAATCCGCCGTCACCACGATCATGGACTTCGAGGACTCCGTCGCCGCAGTCGACGCCGACGACAAGACCGTCGGATACCGCAACTGGCTCGGCCTGAACCGCGGCGACCTGACCGAGTCGTTCGACAAGGGCGGCAAGACCCTGACCCGCACGCTCAACGACAACCGGGTCTACACCGCTCTCGACGGCAGCGAACTCGAACTGCACGGCCGGTCCCTGTTGTTCGTCCGCAACGTCGGTCACCTCATGACCACCCCCGCCATCCTCGACGCCGAGGGCAACGAGATCCCCGAGGGCATCCTCGACGCGCTGATCACCAGTCTGTGCGCCGTCCACGGTCTGCACACCGACGAGGCCCATGGGCCCTGGCCAACAGCCGCACCGGCTCGATCTACATCGTCAAGCCCAAGCAGCACGGCCCCGAGGAATCCGCCTTCACCACCGAACTGTTCGGCCGCGTCGAAGAGGTCCTCGGTCTTCCGGCCAACACACTCAAGGTCGGCATCATGGACGAGGAGCGACGCACCACTGTCAACCTCGCCGCCTGTATCGAAGCCGCCTCCGAACGCGTGGTGTTCATCAACACCGGCTTCCTCGACCGCACCGGCGACGAGATCCACACCTCTATGGAAGCCGGAGCCGTCGTTCGCAAGGCCGCCATGAAACAGCAGAAGTGGATCAGCGCCTACGAAGACTGGAACGTCGACACCGGCCTCGCTGCCGGCCTGCAGGGCAAAGCGCAGATCGGCAAGGGCATGTGGGCCATGACCGAACTCATGGCAGACATGCTCGTGCAGAAGATCGGCCAGCCCAAGGCCGGCGCCAACACCGCATGGGTGCCGTCCCCCACCGGCGCGACCCTGCACGCCACCCACTACCACGAGGTCGACGTCTTCGCGGTCCAGGACGAGCTGAAGGGCAAGACCCGCGCCACCGTCGACGACATCCTCACCATCCCGCTCGCCGAGAACACCGACTGGTCCGACGCCGAGAAGCGCGAAGAACTCGACAACAACTGCCAGTCCATCCTCGGCTACGTGGTCCGCTGGATCGACGCCGGTGTCGGGTGCTCCAAGGTTCCCGACATCCACGACGTCGCACTGATGGAAGACCGCGCGACCCTTCGCATCTCGAGCCAGCTCCTCGCGAACTGGATCCGCCACGGCGTCGTCACCGACGACGACGTCGTCGCTTCCCTCGAGCGGATGGCTCCGGTCGTCGACCGTCAGAACGAAGGCGACGCTTCCTACCGGAACATGGCGCCGAACTTCGAGGACAACATTGCGTTCCAGGCTGCGAAGGAACTGATCCTCGAAGGCACCACGCAGCCCAGCGGCTACACCGAGCCGATCCTGCACCGCCGCCGCCGCGAGTACAAGGCCGCCAACGCCTGACCTCCGGCACCGCCCGACCCGAACCGATGGGCCCCGATCCGCGTGGATCGGGCCCATCGTCACACCATCCGGCCTGCAACGGACCACCGACATCGCGCGTCATTAGACTGCTGGGGCCCGACCACAAACGAAACGAGGCGAGAAATCAAGTGGCTCGACATCGCGGATCCGGTGGAACACGTGGCGTCAGCGCAGGCATCATCGTGTCGTTGGTCGCCGTCGCCCTCCTGGTTCTCGGCGTCGTCGGCTGGCTCCAACTCCGCGACCGAATCGACGACCAGGCCACCGAAGCGGCCGGGACCTGCGTCGAAGGTGACGCCGAACTCCACATCGCCGCCGACCCACTCATCGCCCGCACCCTCACCGACCTCGCCGCCACATGGAACACCGACGTCGCACCCGTGATCCGCGACTACTGCATCACCGCCCACGTCACCGCCACGGAATCCCCCACCGCAGCCACAGCCCTCGCCACCGACACCTGGAACCCCGAACTCGGTCCAGAGCCTGCGCTCTGGGTACCCGTCGACACCCGCGCAGCCGACCGCGCGGGCACGAGTGCGAGCGGGCAACGTCGATCCCTCGCCATCTCCCTATCGTTCTCGCCGCACCCACCGCCCTCCAGAACGGACTCACGACCGCTGGGGTCGCATGGCACGACCTACCGTCGCTGCAGGCCACCCCCGGATCCCTCAGCACACTCGGCCTCGGATCCTGGGAATCGCTGAGGATGGCCCTGCCCACCGGAACCAGCAGTGCCGCTACCGAGCCCGCACTCGAAGCTGTCGCCGCCACCGGCACGGGACCGCTGACCCAGGATGAAGCAGAGTCCCCGGAAACCGTGACCGCAATGACGGAACTCGCGCTCGGCGCCAACGCTCTCGATATTGCCGCAGGACCCACCACCGCAGACGCACTCACGGCGCTCGCCGCGAACACCACCCCAGACTCCCCGATCCATGCTGTGCCCGTGACGGAAAAGCAACTGTACGACGCAGTCACCGACGGCACCGCCCGCGACCTCTCAAGCTTCCTTCCCGCAGGCGCCTCCCCCGTCGCCGATTTCCCCGCGGTGGTGCCCAGCGCCGCCTGGGTCGACGAAACACTGTCCCGGGCCGCTGGGCAGTTCATCGACTACGTGCGTAGCCCCGACCGAGCACAGAGCTTCCTCGACGACGGATTCCGCAACGAAGGCGGTGACTCCCCCGATCGCTCCGCCGCAGAACACACAGGCTCCGATACGTCCGACTTCACATACCCTCCTGTCACGAGTGTTCTCGCCGCGGCAGATTCCTCCGTCGGAGACACACTGCTCGACATCAGGGTCAATCCACAGCCACCGACCAAGACCACCCTGCTCGTGGACACCAGCACCTCCATGGCCGCAGCAGACGAAGACAGCACCCGACTCGACGACACCGCAGCCGCCATCGACCGCGTCCTCCGCCGTGCCCCGAATTCCGCGATCGTCGGGATGTACGTCTTCGGCGACACATCGTCCTACCGAACCGCCGTCGCCCGCGACGCACTTACGCTCGAGCAGCGCGCGGCGCTGTCCTCGGCACTAGGCGCGGTCACCCCCACCGAGACCGCGCCGGTGTACGAATCGATCCTCGCCGCGTATGCCGACGCCGTCGAGAACTACGATCCGTCCAGACCGAACTCGATGCTCGTGATCCTCGACAGTGACGACAAGAGCATGGACGACCGGAACACCCGCACGAGCGCCGATTCCGACACAAGCACAAGCACAGCCGAAGAGTTTCTCGACGGAATCGACGACCTCACCGACAGCGCCGCGCCGGTCCGGGTAGACCTCGTCGTCCTCGGCGACGACGTCACCGATTCCCAGACACTGCAAGCCCTCACCGACCGCACCGGCGGGTCGTACTCCACGCTCGCGACCACCGCGAACGACGACCTGACCGACCTACTCCGAAAGCTCATTTCCTGACCGTGATCCGACTGCTCGTCGCGGGGACGCTCCTCGCCCTCATCACCTACTGGCTCCACCGCCGCCTCGTACGGGCCCCCGGCCTCACCGGAAAGAGCGCCTTCGTCGCCGATCTCGCCCTCGTGGTGTTACTCGTCGTAGCGTTGGCCGCGTCGGTCACCGGCACCGTCCTCGACCCCGCATGGCACGCCCACTGGGATTCGTCGGCTACAGCTGGTTCGCCGCCGGGCTCTACCTGATCCTCGGAATCCTCGTCATCGGAGTATTCTGCCTCGGAGCGAGACTCGTACGTCGGTTCCGCACCGACGACTCCTCCGACCTCGACACCTCCGAACGACCACCACGCCGTGCCCTGCGTATCGCAACGGGCACGCTCGTCACCGCCACAGTCGCCACGATCGGCTATGGCAGCCTGATCGAAGCGGCCAACCCCAGACTCGTCCACTCCACCATCGCTCTGCCCGGACTCCCGGACGGGTTCGACGGACTCCGCGTCGCCCTGATCACGGATCTGCACGTCGGCCCTGCGAGGGGCGCCGGATTCGTGCAGGGAGTCGTCGATCAGGTCAACGAACAGCAACCCGACCTCATCGTTCTCGGCGGAGATCTCGCCGACGGCACCATCGAGTTCGTAGGCGACGACCTCGCACCCCTCTCCGAGCTTCGTGCCCCGCTCGCGTCTACGGGGTCAGCGGCAACCACGAGTACTACTCCGACGATGCGTTGTCCTGGCTGGACCACTGGGAAACCCTCGGTGTACAGACCCTGCGAAACGAAAACGTCACCGTGACCCGAGGCAGCGACGAGATCGTCATCGCTGGTGTCTACGACTACACCGCGCCGGCACCGGATGCGGCGGATCTCCCCCGCGCGGTCGACGGGCTGTCACCGGAGACTTTCGTCCTCCTCGCCGCACACCAGCCGAAGCACGTCCTCGAAGCCCAGAACCTCGGTGTGGACCTACAGCTGTCCGGGCACACTCACGGCGGCCAGATGTGGCCTCTCGGATACCTCGTGTCCGCGGCGAACCCCACCGTCACCGGGTTGGATCACTTCGGCGACACTGCCATCTACACCTCCCAGGGAGCCGGCGCTTGGGGTCCACCGGTGCGCGTCGCAACACCTCCCGAGATCTCCGTACTCGAGCTCGTCACGCAAAAATAGACTTGCCCCGCCCTGACGTATAGGGGGGTTGAAGGTGAGAGTGTTGCAGAGCGTGGGACAATATTCTGTATTTCTAGGAGTTCCGTATCGTTCAGAATATTTCATGCGGAACGCTCGGGGCTGCGGACGACAGTCCGCAGCCCCGGCACTCTCAGCTGCTGTAGGCCTCCAGCGGAGGGCACGAGCACACCAGATTGCGGTCGCCGTGTGCGCCGTCGATTCGACGTACCGCGGGCCACACCTTCGCACGCCCCTTCCCCAGCGGGTACACCGCGATCTCACGAGAATATGGATGGTCCCACTCCCCCACCAGGCACTCCGCGGTGTGCGGTGCTCCTCTCAGCGGGTTGTCGTCGACCGCCCACTCCCCTGCCCCGACCCTGTCGATCTCCCCCCGGATCGAGACCATCGCATCGATGAACTCGTCGATCTCGCTCAGATCTTCACTCTCGGTGGGTTCGACCATGAGAGTTCCGGCCACGGGGAAACTCATCGTCGGCGCATGGAATCCGTAGTCGGCGAGACGCTTGGCCACGTCGTCGACGGTGACACCGGTGTCCTTGGTCAACTGACGCAGGTCGAGGATGCACTCGTGCGCAACCATCCCGTTCGCACCCGTGTACAGCACCGGGAAGTACTCGTCGAGGCGTCGTGCAATGTAGTTCGCCGACGCGATCGCAGTCAGCGACGCCTGCCGAAGCCCGCGCGCACCCATGAGCTTGATGTATGCCCACGTGATCGGCAGGATCGACGCCGACCCGTAGGGTGCAGCCGATACCGGTCCCCCACCGCCGAGCTCGGGTACGGCCGGATGACCCGGCAGGAACGGCGTGAGGTGCGAACGTACCCCGATCGGGCCGACACCCGGCCCGCCGCCACCGTGCGGGATACAGAACGTCTTGTGCAGATTCAGGTGGCTGACGTCGCCGCCGAACTTGCCGGGTCGCGCCAGACCCACGAGTGCATTGAGATTCGCACCGTCGATGTACACCTGCCCGCCGGCGTCGTGCACGGCACCGCAGATGTCCTCGATCTCGTGTTCGTACACGCCATGGGTCGACGGGTAGGTGATCATGATCGCGGCGAGCCGTTCGGCGTGGTCGGCGATCTTCGCCCGCAGATCGTCGAGGTCCACGTCACCGTTCGGGCGGCACGCAACGACCTCGACACGCATACCGGCCATGACAGCCGATGCGGCGTTGGTCCCATGCGCGCTCGAGGGGATCAGGCACGTGTCGCGGTGGTCGTCACCGCGGCTCAGATGATAGTGCCGAATGGCCAGCAGACCTGCATATTCACCCTGGCTACCGGCATTCGGCTGCAGGGTGACGGCGTCGTATCCGGTGACTGCGCAGAGCCAGCGTTCGAGATCCGAGATGAGTGCCCGGATTCCCTCGGTCTGATCTGCAGGAGCGAACGGGTGCAGGCCCGCGAACTCCGGCCACGTGATGGCTTCCATCTCCGCCGCAGCGTTTAGCTTCATCGTGCAGGATCCGAGCGGGATCATCGTGCGGTCGAGCGCGAGATCCTTGTCGGACAACCGTCGCAGGTACCTCATCATCGCGGTTTCCGTCCGGTACTTCGTGAACGCCTCGTGCTGCAGAAACTCGCTGGTACGGCCCAACTCCTTCGGGATGGACAGGGGCCCGTCGCCGGGCGACCCTTCAGCAGCGATACCGAATGCAGCCAACACACTTGCGACGTGCGCGTCCGTCGTCGCTTCGTCGCAGGAGATCGACACGTGATCCGTATCGACGAGATGCAGATTGACGGAGCGCTCGTGTGCTGCTGCCACCACCTCGGCAGCGCGATCCGGAACACGGGCGAGGACGGTATCGAAGAACTCGTCGTGAACGACTTCGACACCACCGCCGCGCAGCTGGGCCGCGAGGCCGGATGCATGCGAAGCCACGCGCCGCGCGATCCCGGTCAGGCCCTCCGCACCGTGGTATGACGCGTACATCGCGGCGAGCACGGCCAGAAGCACCTGTGCGGTACAGATGTTGCTGGTCGCCTTCTCCCGGCGGATGTGCTGCTCACGGGTCTGCAGCGCAAGCCGGTAGGCCGGGGCACCGTCGGCGTCCACCGAGACACCCACCAGCGACCCGGGAGATTCCGCGTGTGCGCACCGTTCACTGCCAGGTATCCCGCGTGCGGGCCACCGAAGCCCATCGGCACACCGAAGCGCTGAGTGGTGCCGAAGCATGCATCGGCACCCTTCTCTCCCGGCGGAGTCATCAACGTCAACGCCAAGAGGTCCGCGCCCACCGCAACCAGCGCGCCGCGCTCGTGCGCAGCCTCGATCACGGGAGCGACGTCGAACACCCGGCCCGACGCGCCCGGCGCTGCAGGACCACACCGAAGAATTCACCGTCCGGCAGTCCATCGTCGACGATGTTCGCGGCGACGAGCTCTATGCCGAGCGGCTCGGCACGCGTCGCGAGCACCGCGGCGGTCTGGGTGAACAGGTCGGCGTCGACTACGAATCGGGGGCTCTTCGACTTGCGATTCGCGCGACGCAGCAACGTCATGGCCTCGGCCGCTGCGGTGGCCTCGTCGAGCATCGACGAGTTCGCCACCTCCATCCCGGTCAGGTCGGCGACCATGGTCTGGAAGTTGAGCAGCGCTTCGAGACGGCCCTGACTGATCTCCGGCTGGTACGGCGTGTACGCCGTGTACCAGGCGGGATTCTCAATGATGTTGCGGAGCAGAACCGGCGGAGTGAGCGTGTCGTAGTAGCCGTGTCCGATCATGGACGTGGCGACGGTGTTGCGGGCCGCCAGTGCTTTCAGGCCGGCCAAGACCTCGTGTTCACTCAGCGGTGCGTCCAGAACATCGAGTCCGTCGGCAACTTCGCCGTCACGGTCGTCGAGGATTCCGGCGGGAAGTGCCTTCGCGGCGAGATCCTCGAGGGTATCGACTCCGACGACGTCGAGGATCCGGCGCATTCCCTGCGCATCGGGTCCGATGTGACGATCGGCGAAATTCCAGGTGACGGCATCTGTCATCGCAGCTCCCAGCTGGTCGGCGAGGTTCACTCGTGCTCGGTCGGCACGGGTGCTTCCTCCCCCTCTGTCCTGAGCTCGCGGGGCGAGCGCCTGAGAGATTCGGTCCCGGTAGGCGGACCTTTCCCCGTGGGCGGTGGGTGCTCCCACCGCTTTCCAGAGACGTCGTAGCTCACGCGGTCCTGGGTGCCTGAGAGATTGACGGGGAGGTGCTGCTCCTTCGGCGCCCGGACGTGTTGGTCCGGGGCTCTCCCGCGGGACGGCGACGCACAACGATTCTAGAGCACAACTGCACCGATCGAGGCCGCGCTCCCCGGGGCGTGACCTATGCCCTATCCGATGCGTCGATTGATACGGTTGCGGCGGCGGGAAGCCAGTTCGTCCTCGGGCTTCTCCTCGACAGCGTATCCGTCGGCACGTTCGGCCGGGAAATCCGCGATACTGCCGGTCAGTTCCCGGACTGCGCCGCTGACCGCGATACCGAACACACCCTGTCCGCCTTGAAGCAGGTCTACGACCTCTTCCGGGGACGTACATTCGTACACGGTGGTGCCGTCGGAGAACAGTGTGATCTTGGCCAGATCCCGCACGCCACGGCTCCGGAGATGGTCGACGGCCACACGGATGTTCTGCAGAGAGACACCGGTGTCGAGGAGCCGCTTGACGATCTTCAGAACCAGGATGTCCTTGAACGAGTACAACCGCTGACTTCCGGACCCCGCCGCGCTCCTGATGGACGGCACCACGAGGTTGGTGCGTGCCCAGTAGTCGAGTTGGCGGTAGCTGATGCCCGCAATCTGACATGCGATCGGCACTCGATAGCCGACAAGCTCATCGGGCACCGAGTTGTCGGGAAACAGCCCCGGCTGCAGATCCTCGGAGGTGTCCGATACCGGTACCGAAGCCACGCGATCGCCGGTGTCGGCACCGAGTTGCTGTCCTTGCGGCCGATCTCGCACTTTGTGACTTCCTCTCGCGCGCCCCGTTGTCCCTCGCCACCACCGACCAGGCGGATCTCCCCACCGCATCCGATCCCGTGCATCCTCCGGTTCACCCGACTTGAACCCGTAGCGGATCAACCAAGCGTACGCCCTGTGTGATTCACGACGGGCAGCAACACGCCGACACGGAAAGCAACGTTCGACGTTACACGGGTTCGCTGCCGGGCGTCGTCGAACAACGTTCGACTCGATCCACCAGCGGAGAAGGTCAAGTCAGCCGTCGGTTGCCTTGAAGTCGTCGGGTGAGACCGATTCGAGGAACTCCTTGAACTTCTCGACCTCGTCCTCCTTCTCGTCGGGCATCGCGAGACCTGCTTCGGCCAGCACCGATTCCTCGGCGAACACCGGTGCACCGGTGCGCAGAGCGACTGCAACCGCGTCCGAGGGGCGGCACGAGACCCGCATCTCGCCGTCGAAGACGAGGTCGGCGTAGAAGGTGCCCTCCTGGAGATCCACGATCCGAACTTCCAGAAGGGCATGGCCGAATGCATCGAGAAGATTCTTGATCAGGTCGTGCGTGAGTGGCCGCGCCGGCTCCACACCCTGCTGTTCCAGCGCGATGGCGGTTGCTTCCATCTGACCGATCCAGATCGGTAGGTACCGCTCACCGTCCGCTTCGCGCAACAGAAGGACCGGCTGGTTCTGCGGTTGCTCGACTCGGATACCGACTATCCTCATCTCGCTCATTGCGGCGCCTCCGTCCCGCTGCCTGTCAGTCGTCGTACCCGCTGACCGTACTGCCTGAATTCTAATGCGCTCCTCCGTGTACGTCAGGTGCCCGAATCCGGAAGAGGGCCACGCTCGTGGGTGATGCCGCTGCGGGCTACGTCAACGATCGAGTGATCCCTGTACTGCTGCCTTGACGAGGCACGTGTGCAACGTCAGAGACAACGCAGCCAACTCACGCACCATCTCTTCTGCACGTTCACGTGCCCCTGCATCGCGTCCCTTGGCGATCGGTCCTGCGATCTGGGCGACAAGGCCCGCCTCACGGTCTGCCGCCAATTTGAACGCGCGGAGGTGCCGGACTTCGAGTCCGAACTGGGACATCGCCTTCGCGGTCCGTGCCAGCAGCACCGCGTCGTCGTCGAAGAACCCTGCAGCACCCGGCGTGAGGAGTCCCGCGCCCACCAACTCTGTGAGGAACACCGTGTCGATCCCGGCCCGTTCGCAGAGATCGTCACGACCGACCCGAATCTGACGGTCCGTCCGAAGGTCCTCGGGAGAAACCTCGCCCCGCGCAACCGCGAGCTGACGCGGTCGTTTGGGACGAGTGTCGACGGCTCCCACCGTTGCTGCGCCGCGATCTATCGCCTCGAGCTGTTCCTTGATCACCTTCAGCGGGAGGTACTGATCACGCTGCGCGGTGAGGACGTACCGGAGCCGCTCACAGTCCGCAATGGAGAACCGGCGGTAACCCGACGGCGTGCGCTCCGGACTGATCAGCCCTTCGGCCTCGAGAAATCGGATCTTCGAGATCGTCACGTCCGGGAAGTCCGGGCGGAGTCGATCGAGCACGGACCCGATCGACATACCTGCCGGCGCCGCTGGTGGGCAGCGGTCATCAGCTACCTGCGCCCTGAGTGCCCCGCGGACCTGTCAGAAACACCAGGCGGAACTTGCCGATCTGGACCTCGTCGCCGTTCGCGAGCACTGCCGAGTCGACGGGTTCGCGGTTGACGTAGGTGCCGTTGAGGCTTCCCACATCGACGACCTGGAACTCGCCGTCGTCCTGACGGAACTCTGCGTGGCGACGGCTGACGGTGACATCGTCGAGGAAGATGTCACTGTCGGGGTGCCGCCCGGCGGACGTGGTGGGCTGGTCGAGCAAGAAGCGCGACCCCGCGTTGGGCCCGCGCTTGACGAGGAGCAGGGCCGCCCCGGCCGGAAGGCCTTCTACACCCGAGACCGGTCCTTCGGTCGTCGCAGCGGCGCCGGTGTTCTCCAATTCGTTCAGGAAGTCGGCACGAAACACCGAAGTTGTTTCCGCTGGGGTCTCTTCGTAGCCCGCGTTGCCGTTCTCGCTCACCGTTTCTCCTTATCCGTTCGATCGTCCGAGTACTCCCGGATGATCGTCATTCGTTCGCCACCACCACGATCGGACACGGCACACGCCATACCCGACCGTACCCTGCGCACGCCCCTGGTGCAGGTAGTCGCGGTTACGTCACCCAGGGGATCTCATCCTTCTGTGATCTCTCTGTATCCCGCCGCATCGAGGGTCTGCTCGAGGGCAGCGTCGAGCCCTGCCTCGCTGTTCGACTCGACTTCGATGAGCCACCCTTCCGTGTACGGCGCACTGTTGACCAACTCCGGGCGCGCCTCCAGTTCGCCGTTCACCGCCGCGACCGCTGCAGCGAAGGCGCGTAGACATCCGACACACTCTTCGTGGATTCGACCTCGCCGAACGAATCACCCGCGCCGAGGGCGGAGCCGGCGTCCGGCAACTGCACGAACACCACGTCACCGAGCTGAGATTGAGCGTAGTCGGTGATACCGATCCGGGCGGTGGTCGACCCAGTCCGCTGTACCCACTCGTGCTCCGCCGTGTATCGCAGATCAGCGGGCGTCTCGAACTCACTCACGGCAGTTCCCTTCGGAGGCGACGATTCGGCACGAACGTCTGTTTCAGTTTCCTGGCTGAGCGTATTGGCGCGGTTCGATCTCCCGCAAGGCGAGCACGTCGACCTGCGGAAATTGCTCGACGGTCAATGTTCCGCCGCGGCGAGCGACCGTGTCCACCACCCCGCCAGGGATGTTCAGTGCTGCTGCGAGCGTCGGACCGTCTCCGATGGCTGTAACCGTATAGGGCGCCGAGAATTTTCGATCGTCGACCGTCAGATCCCCTCCCTGCCCCGTGACCCACGAGTCGACACCGATGCGCACGGATGTTCCGTCGGCACCTGTGATCTGCATCGTGTCCGTGCCCGCCGCTCGTAGTTCCTGGATCGTGTCGAGGACCACCTCCGATCCGATCCCACCGAGCGGGTCGTCGATCGTGAGGACGACCCCCGGCCCGGTCGCAGGAACTGTACCTAGCTGGACCGACAGGTTCTGCAGACGAGCACGAGCCTCCGCGAGAGCGGCATCCGAACCGTTCTGCTCGAAACCTTCGAGAGTGCGCTCGAGGCCCGTGATCTCTTGCCTCAGCGCCGCCTCGCGTCGATTGAGGTTGTCGAGGAGTACGAGCAGGTCTGCGGGACGGGCCGACTCGAGGGTGTCGCCCGCATCGGTGTTCTTCACCTGAGTAGCGATGGCCGTACCGAGCAGAACCACCAGCAGTGCCGCGAGTACCGCGTACACCCGGCGCTCGCGCCGCGGGCCGGATGTGTCGGACCGAATGTCTTCGGGGAGATCCTCGGTCATCGCTCACGCACCGAAGAGTCTGCGGCGCAGGGCCGACGCGTTGCCGAAGATCCGGATTCCGAGGACGACGATGACAGCTGTGGAGAGCTGGGTGCCTACGCCGAGTTGGTCTCCGAGCCACACGATCAGCGCGGCGACGAGGACGTTGAACACGAATGAGACGACGAACACCTTCGCGTCGAAGATGTCGTCGAGATAGGCACGCAATCCGCCGAACACGGTGTCGAGGGCGGCGACCACCGCGATCGGAAGGTAGGGCTGAACCACGTCGGGCACCTGCGGGCTGAACACGATCCCGGCAGCAATGCCGATCGCGAGTGCCAGCACCGCATAGAGCGCCTGACCGTGCCTGAGGTGCTTCACCGATTCCCCGATTCCCGAGCCGATTCGACAGTACGTACCGTGGCCGCCGGCAGTTCGAGCTCGTCGGCCTCGGCGATCGTGAAACCTACCCCGTAGAGCTGTTTGACGCCCGAGAGCCTCAGGTATGCGTCGCTCACCACGAAATCCGTCTGCATCTGCGCCTGGGGGCCGACGGCGGAGACGACGTACGGCGAGAACACCGGTTGATTGTCGACGAGCATCGCTCCCCCGGCCTGCCGGATGGTCACACCGGGGCCGATGCGCACATCGCCGACCGATACCGCTTCAGCACCGCCCGCCCACAGTGCATTGACCACCGATTGCAGGTCGCGGTCGAGGACGGTCGCGGTGCTGCCGGTGGCGTCGAGTACCGACGGGTCCGACAGGTTCGGTCGACCCGACGGATCCGACAGGGTGACAGTGATTCCGGGGCCGCCGACGGGCACAGCGGCGGCAGCTGTCTGCGCCACGCGCAGCTCGTCGAGAGTTGCCGCACCCTGCGCATCATGGGCCACCAGTTCGGCACTGCGTTGCTCGACGATGTCCGTCAGCTCGTCGCGTCGGGTGACGAGTGCGGCGTTGCGTTCGTCGCTGGTTCGGAGGGAATCGAGGATCTCGGTGCGCGCCTGATCTGCGCCCGGTTCACGATCGGTGTTCTCGGCGTAGGCGACGCCGAGAACAAGACCGGCGAGGATGCTTCCGATGACGAGCCAGATCCTGGTGCGTGTCGGCGACGAGAACGCGCGACCCGCTGCCCGGTCCGCGGCTGCCGCGGCGTAGCCGGGGTCGAGGTGATCTTCGAGCAGCGACTTGAGCAGTGACGGAACCGGGTTTCGGGTGATCTGTTCCCAGCGGCGGCTCACTCGGCGGGCTGCCCCTCGTTCGGGGATACGGCACGGGCGATCCATACGGCCTGACCCAGGTAGAGCAATCCGGTCCAGACGTAGAGTGCCGACCCCCAGATCAGTGCCGCCCAACCGAGTGGGTGCGCGACGGCGGACGTTGTGGGGACCGCCAGGTCCAGCAGCAGCAACGGCAGTGCGCACATGAGGAGGAACGTCGCGCCCTTGCCCAGGTAGAGCACAGCGGGTGGGGGCATGCCGCGACGCCGGTACACGGCGAGGGTAGGGGCGAGAACGAGTTCTCGTCCGATGAGGATCGCGGCGATCCACCACGGGATCACGTCCCGCGCCACCAACGCGATGAGGGTGGTGACGATGTAGAGACGGTCGACCATGGGGTCGAGCAGCGCGCCCAGTCGGGACGCCTGGTCCAGTAGGCGGGCGAGCTTGCCGTCAGCCCAGTCGGTGAACCCGCTGAGGAAGAGGATCGCGAGCGCCCACCCATCCGCGTGGACGACGAGAATCAGGTAGAGGAAGACAGGGATTCCGAGCAGCCGCACGAAGCTGAGCAGGTTCGGGATGGTGAGGATGCGATCGGCGCCGGGACGGGTGTCGTCCGGTGTCGTCACGTCACCCATCGTGCTCCTGTCTGATCTACGCGGTCCAGCCGGTCAAGCTTTTCATATCGGCTGCGGGCACCGTCACGAGGTGGTCAGCGCCATGCGAACACCGGTTGTTCGAGGCCGTCGATACGGGTGTGCCGACGATGGAGGCGACCTCACGGAACTGGTAGACCACGGCGGCGGTGGGCGCGTGGATGAGGTGCCCACGGAACGGCCACTGGATTACCGGCTTGTCGGATTCGGGGATGCCGACGAACCGAGGCTCGCTGTCCAGCTCGGCCTCGGTGACGGCGAACAGGACATCGACTTCATCGGGGCTCGGCTTCAGATCAGCGATCGCTGTCTCGGACCACACCACGAACGGTGACATCACATATCCGGATCGGGTGACATAGTCGTCGAGCCGTCCGACGATAGCGGCGGGCGCAGCGTCGAGTCCGAGTTCTTCGTGCAGTTCCCGCAACGCCGCCTCTTCGGGTGTCTCCCCCGGGTCGAGGCGTCCACCCGGAAGCGCGAACTGGCCGGGGTGTGCGCGCAACTTCGTCGGTCGGCGCGTGAGGGGCATGACCGGGCTCCCCGCCCCGTCGTCGAGCACGGCTATGACGACAGCGGCGTGGCGGCGCCCTTCGAGCGGAATCCGACGCGATTCGAAGCGTCCGATGGAATCCCGAAGTGTCGTGTGCGTCAGTGCGCTCGATATGGGCATGGTGTGACATTATCCCAACCATAATTCTGTTTATAAAGGTATTCCGTCTCTCCCGAAATCTTCAAGACGGAACTGCAGACAGCTGTATCCAGTCCGACTACGCTCCCTCACACGCGATTCCGTCGTCCCTACCGAACTGGGAAAGGACACCATGAGCACCGACCCCGCGGGCCTGGATACCACGCTCCTCCGCAGTCACCTCCGGACCGCTGCCCCCCACCTCTTCGACGGGCCTCTGACCGCCCGCCTGATCAGCGGTGGACGATCGAACCTCACCTACGGCGTGACGACGGCAGGCGGGAACTCGTCCTGCGGCGACCACCGCTCGGACACGTGTTGAAAACCGCGCACGACATGACCCGCGAGCACCGCGTGATCACTGCGCTCGCCGGAACCGAGGTACCTGTGCCGCGCACCTTCCTGCTGTGTGCCGATACCAAGATCATCGGGGCGCCTTTCTACATCATGGAACTGGTCGAGGGCACACCATTTCGCACGGCCGAGGAACTCGCGCCTCTCGGGCGGGATCGGGTGCGTGCGATCTCCGAGCGGATGGTCGACACCCTGGCAAGGCTGCACTCGGTGCAGCCGGCAGCGGTGGGGCTCGAGGACTTCGGCCGGGCCGAAGGTTTCCTCGAACGCCAGGTGCGCCGGTGGCAGACGCAACTCGACGCGTCCCGGAGCCGCACACTCGAAGGCGCCGATGAGCTGCACCGGTTGCTGGTCGAGCAGCTACCCGCGACGAGCGGTTCGACGATCGTGCACGGCGACTACCGCCTCGACAACGTGCTGATAGACGAGAACGATCAGGTTGCGGCGGTGCTGGATTGGGAGATGGCAACTCTCGGTGATCCGCTCACCGACGTCGCGCTGCTCATGGTCTACCAGCAGCTTGCGCGCAGGGACGGGCCGGTCCCGGTGTCGACGGTGTCGCGCGCCCCCGGTTTCCTCGACGACGAGAAAGTGCTGTCCCGTTATGCGGGCGCGAGCGGCAGGGACCTGTCGGGGATGGCATTCCATCTGGGGCTGGCCTATTTCAAGCTCGCGGTGATCCTCGAGGGAATCCATTTCCGCTTCCTGCAAGGCCAGACCGTGGGCGAAGGTTTCAGCGCATTCGGAGACGCTGTGGAACCCCTCCTCCACGAGGGGGTTTCGGCCCTCCGGAGGTAAGGTTTCTCCATGCCACATCCGATCATGTTCGACGAGACGGATCCGTTGCTGGCTCGGGTGCGCGCCCTCGTCCTGGCGTATCCCGGCGCCCAGGAGAAGATCTCGCACGGCCGTCCGTTCTTCTTCACCAAGACGTCGTTCGCGGTCTACGGCGGATCCGACAAGGACACCCGCGCGTCGTTTCCCCGATCGTTGATCATCAAGCCCGACGCGACGAACGCCTCGCCCTCCTCGGTGAGGATCACACGTATCTGCATGTACCTGGGTCCGTCGGGGTGGGTCGGCTACGACCTCGACCGCGACGCGGTGGACTGGGCCGAGGTCGCAGAACTGGTCGACATGTCGTTCCGTGAGACGGCTCCCGTGAAACTGGTGCGCGAACTGGATGCGCGCCTCGGTTGAGTCCCCGGCCCAGCAGCTTCTCGGATGCCGGATGGGTCAGCCGGCGCTGATATTGACCATCCACGGAACACCGAACTTGTCGGTGCAGGCCCCGAAGCTGTCACCCCAGGGTGCCTTCTCGAGCGGCATGGTTATGGCGCCCCCGTCGACGAGTCCGTCCCAGTAGCCGCGGAGTTCGGCATCATCGTCGCCGCTCAGCGAGATAGTGAAGTTGGTTCCAGGGGTGTTGTCCATGCCGGGAGGCGTATCCGAGGCCATGAGTACGAATCCGCTGTCGGTGGTGAGCATCGCATGCATGACCTTGCTGTCCACCACGTCGTCGCCGGTGGGTTGCCCCTCGCCGAACGTGCTGATTTCGAGTTCACCACCGAAGACGGTCCTGTAGAACTCCATCGCGTCACGCGCGTTGTCGCGGAAGCTGATGTACGGATTGAGTCGAGTGGTCATCGCGGGCTCCTGATCTGTCGGAGGAAAGATGAGTCGGCATTACGCAGATGGACTCTGCGCAGTGCCGTTTCTCATCGTGTCCCGTCATGCTCACTCGCGGAGCTTTTCGACGGATCCCGGCTCAGGACACCGACACAGTTCGCCTCACGTTCGCCTCGTCGTCGACGGCGGACGCAAGGACCCGACCGACCTTGCTGCGCGCGACCTGCCACCCTGTGAGCTCGCCGCTGGTCGAGGTGAACGCGTCTCCGGCGTCGGTCGAGTCGGTCAGGTTGACCGGTTGCACGAGTCCAGTCGAGGCCGCTCTCGTGCACGAAGCGGTCCTGGATCACGGTGTCGGCGACCTGCGGCCCGAGAAGCAGCGAGAACATGAGCTTGTAACGCAACGGCAGTCGGCCGTCGGTGTCACCTACTCCGTATGTGGTCTGGACGATCAGGCGACGCACGCCGTGACGTTGCATCGCGTCGATGATGTTGCGGGTCCCGGTGGACCGCACGTCGAGTGCGGTACGAGCCGGTCCGCGCAGCCGCACACGGACGGGGTTCTCGGTGATGCCGAGGGTGACGATGACGGCGTCCTGGCCGCGGACTGCGCGGTCGACGTCGTCGGGTCGGGTGGCATCGCCGATCACGCCGATGGGTCCGTCGCCGAACGTCTGCTGGGCTTCGACGGTGCGCACCATGACGGTGACGTCGTGGCCGCGGTCGAGGAGTGCAGTGACGGCAGCACGGCCGGAGCCACCCGTTGCGCCGATGACGAGTACTTTCATGAGGTTCTCCTGAGGTTGTTCGGATGATGTGTCCACCGTATGAACGTTCTTCAGGACGTTCTATGACTCTCCGTCCGACCCTCATGTTCATTCGTCCTGCGGGGCTGGACGGATGAACACCAAGCGGTGAGGGTGAACACATGACGATCGAGAGGGTTCGGGAGACCGACAACGTGCTCTATCCGTGGACACCGGTCGATCCACTCGCGGAGGCGCTTCACCTGCTGCGCATGCGTGGCGGCTTCTACTGCCGGTCGGAATTGACCGCGCCGTGGGCGCTGGAGATGCCGCCGGTGGCCGACAGCGTGAGCTTCCACCTGGTCGTCTCAGGCGAAATGTGGCTCGAGGTCCCCGATTCGGCGTCGGCGCGGCTCCTCCCCGGAGAATTCGTCATCGTGCCGCACGGGGCGGGACACCTGATGCGGAGCGACCCGAGCGTCCCCAGCACCGGATGCGCGGGACGCGTGGATCTACTCCCCCAGACCATGATCGGCGACCACTATTCGGTTCTGCGCTGCGGCGGAGGTGGTGAACGCTCCACTCTGGTGTGCGGGGTCGTCGAGTTCGATCATCCGACTGCACGGCGTCTGGTGGCGTTGCTGCCTCCCATCCTGCGGATGGACACGACCGCGTCGGCGAGGCGCAGCACGACGACGCAGGTGTTGTCGTTGATGGCCGACGAAGCGCAACACGTGCTGCCGGGTGGCGAGGCGGTGCTCACGCGATTGGCCGACATCCTTGTGATCATGGCAATCCGGAGTTGGATCGATTCCGCGCCGGCGGCCCGGCGCGGATGGATCGGCGCTCTGCAGGACCCACAGGTCGGCCGTGCGCTCGCT
>BBEG01000068.1 GCA_001312645.1 Rhodococcus sp. JCM 9791 | reverse complement strand
GGGACTGCTGCACGGATAGGTGACATCTGATCTGTGGTGCCGGGAGGCACTGCTGGAAGGATGTACCCCGTGCCGAAGCCGTATCCCAAAGAGTTCCGTGACGACGTCGTCCGCGTCGCTCGTAACCGCGAGCCCGGGCAGCAACTCAAGCAGATCGCCGCCGACTTCGGGATCAGCGAATCGTGCCTGACGAACTGGATGAAGTCCGCCGACGTCGAAGACGGCATCACGCCCGGAACCACTGCCAGCGAGAATGCCGAATTACGTGAAGCGCGGAAGCGGATCCGGCTGCTCGAGCAGGAGAATGAAGTCCTGCGTCGGGCGGCGGCGTATCTGTCGCAGGCGAACCTGCCGGGAAAATGATGTACCCGCTCGTTCGTGAGCTGGCCGCTGACGGGATCCCCGTCGCGGTGACGTGCCGGGTATTGAAGATCGCTCGTCAGCCCTACTATCAGTGGCTGGCCGCTCCGGTGGCCGCTGCCGAGCTCGACGAGGCGTATCGGGCCAACGCCTTGTTCGACGCCCACCGCGACGACCCGGAGTTCGGGTACCGGTTCCTCGTCGACGAGGCTGGGGACGCCGGCCAGGCGATGGCGCAGCGTACCGGGTGGCGGATCTGTTCCGACAACAAGTGGTGGAGCTCGTTCGGGAAGAAGCGCGGCACCAAGCACGTCCGTTCCGGCCCGCCGGTCCACGATGATCTCGTCGCCCGAAACTTCACCGCCGATGAGCGAAATCGCTTGTGGCTCAAAGATATCACCGAGCATCACACCGGTGAGGGCAAGCTCTACCTGTGTGCGATCAAGGACGTGCACTCGAGCCGTATCGTCGGCTACTCGATCGATTCGAGAATGAAGGCCCGTCTCGCGGTCGACGCCCTCAATTCTGCCGTCGCCCGCCGGGCCGCGGCAGGGGATCTGGTGGCTGGCTGTGTGGTTCACAGCGACCGCGGATCGCAATTCCGGTCCAGGAAATTCGTCCAGGCTCTCGGCCGGAACGCGATGGTCGGATCGATGGGCCGGGTCGGTGCCTGCGGCGACAACGCCGCCATGGAATCGTTCTTCGCACTGCTGCAGAAGAACGTCCTCGACCGCCAGCCGTGGTCCACTCGCGACGAGCTCCGGATCGCGATCGTCACCTGGATCGAACGGACCTACCACCGCCGCCGACGCAAGCCAGGCTCGGCAAATTGACCCCAGTCGAATACGAGACCATCATGACCACACCAGCCGCTCAGGCTGCGTGACCGAATCTGTCACCTGATCGTGCAGCAGTCCCATCGGAATCGTTCGGGTCTGTTGTCTGCAAGGGTGTTTCTGCGGATACGAACTTTGTGTGCCGTGTGCCGTGTGGCGCAGGTAGTTTCAGCGAACCGCGAACCGCACGGGGCCCCGGGTCCGGGCGTTCCTTACACAGCACCACACGAGTCCCGGTGGGCCAGGCATCGAGTGGTACCAGGTCGGTGACCTCGCCGGCCCATGCACCGTCGCGGTTCTCGCCATCGGAGTCGATGAGCGCGGTCCACGCCGCCTGCGCGTTGTGGGTTTCGGCGGCGATCTGAACGAGCATTTTCAGCCGTACATCGCACCCGACTTGGTGAAAGTGGTGTGACCGTGTTCGCCAGGCGGGACTGTCCGATTTCCACGCGATGCGTTCGTCCGGGTGCTGTTCGGTGATGGTGGCGTCGAATTCTCGTGTTTGTCCGGCTATTTCGAGGATCCACTGTGTGTGCACATCGTCGGTTTGTGTGTGCACATCGTCGGTTTGTCGAATTTCCCGTACTCCGGACATGAAGTGCAGGTCGGGACGGTCCGTGTTCAGATGATGAGGTTCGAAGCGTTTCGTTTTCAGACTCGCAATTGGGGTCAGGTTTCTGGCCACATGTCGTATGCGGGCCATGATTCGCCCGAGCCGGTCGTTGTTGACCCGTCCGGCGGCCTCGTTGAGCTGTAGAGCGGATATGTGCAGTGCGTTGTCAATCGAGGCGTTCTCGGTGTTCGTTGGGTGTCATGCCGGTGGTGTCGCGGAACGCTCGGTAGAAGGTGCGGGGGTCGGAGAATCCTGTTTGTCGAGCGATGAGGGAGACGGGCCGGGAAGGGTATTTTCGTAGTAGGTGCTGGGCGGACTGGATGCGCGCTGCGCGGAGATATCCCATGACTGTGTGGTCGGTTCCCTGGAACAGGCGGTAGAGGCTGCGGCGGGAGAGTCGCATCGCGGTGGCGATGCGTTCGGCGTCGAGGTCGGGGTCTGCAAGGTGGGCATGGATGTAGGCCAGAACCTGATCTCGTCGTAGGAAGGCGGGTATTTCGGCGGCAGAGCGAACCGGTGTGACGAGACTCAGTAGTGATGTGGCCAGTGAAGAGGCGTGAGTCTCGAGCTGTGCGGCGCCGTGGGGATCGCTGTCTTGGTGTTGGGCCAGTTGGGTGAAAAAGGCTGCGACGGCGGACATCGCTCCTGCACAGCTCATGGTCGTGGCCAGGATGTCTGTGGTCCGGTCGATGCCGGCGAGCGCGAAGGCTCGATCGGCGGGCACCTTGACGATGACCTGTTCGTAGGGTGCATCGGCGCGGAAAGCGAAGGGCAGGGAACTGTCGTAGATGACCATGGATCCTGGCGGGACTACTGCAGTGTGTCCGGCCTGTTCGATGATGCAACTTCCGCGCGTCTGGAATATGGCGAACAGATACTCGTCCTGTTCCCGCCCTTGGGCGATTCGGCTGCGATTGCGGTGTGTCTGCTCGGCGGTGGCTCGTTTCGTGGACAGAGTGAAGTTCGTGTATCGGCCGAGACGGACATCGCCGTAGAAGTCGGGGTCGGCGGGGTCGGTGCTGACGTCGACGTAGGCATGGCGCCGGGCCTCTCGCCAGTAGTCGATGACACCGTCGTCCGGCGCCCGCGAGGTCGACAACGTTTCGAAGTGTGGCAATGAGGCTCGTCTGCATCAGCCATGGCCGGATCACCTGCCTTACGGATACCACTGAGTTTACTGAGCCGCGCGGGAAAGTCCTGCGGGTCGGGGAGAGAGCGAGCCGGCCCTGTGTCCGCCAGTCGGGGGGCGATCACAGGGCCGGAAATCTACGCGTGCTGCAAAACGCTCAGGCCGTGAGCATTCCGTGCTGTATTGTGCTCAGACCGTGAGCTTTCCGTGCTGGATCGTGCTCAGGCTGGAATCATTCCGTGTGGGTCGATGATGAACTTGCTCGATGACCCTGATCGAAGGTCTCGTAGGCGGCGGGTGCTTCGTCGAGGCCGATGACCTTGGTGTTGAGCATTGCGCTCAGATACGGCATGCGGTCCCACAGGATCGACATCATCAACTCGCGGTTGTAATGCATGATCGGTGCCTGCCCCGCGGACAGGCGCGGTGACTTGATCCAGGCCTTGCCGAATTCGAGCGGGAAGATGCCTTCCTGTTCGGCCTTTGTCGGTGCCAGAGGGTCGGGGCCGTAGACGCCGATGACGCCGGTGGCGCCGCCGGCACGGGTGGCTTCGAGGACGTCGTTGATGGCACCTGCCGGCTGAGGCTGATTGGACTCCGAGCCGATGCCGTGTGCTTCGGAGCCGACATAGTCGACGCCACAATCGACTTCGCGCTCACCGAGGATGGCCTCGATCTGGTCGGGCAAGGGGATGTCCTGGCTCAGGTCGATGGTCTCGCAGCCGTTGTTCTTGACCAGGTCGAGTCGGTCCTGATAGTAGTCGCCGACGATGATGCAGGATGCGCCGAGAAGGCGTGCTGCTGCTGCGCCGCAGCGTCCGACCGGCCCGGCGCCGGCGATGTACACCGTTGAACCTGGTTTGGCCCCTGCCTCGATGAGTCCGTGAAAGGCGGTGGGAAGGATGTCCGAGAGCAGGGCAAGATCGAGGATCTTGTCCATGGCCTGGTCCTTGTCCGGGAAACGGAGGAGTTGGAAGTCCGCGTACGGGACGAACAGGTATTCGGCTTGTCCGCCCACCCAGTCGCCGAGATTGAAACCGTATGCGCCGCAGGAGACTGCAGGATTGACGGTTTCACAGACATCTGTGCGGCGAGCTTTACAGTTGCGGCATCGTCCACAGGCGACGTTGAAGGGGACCGAGACGAGATCGCCTTCTTTGAGGAACTCCACGTCGGAGCCGACCTCGATGATCTCTCCGGTCATCTCGTGGCCCATGACCATACCCTGGGGGACGGGGAAGGACCCTCGGTAAATGTGCAGGTCGCTGCCGCAAATGTTGGTAGCGACGATTTTCAGGATGACGCCGTGGGGCGCTTTTCGTCCGTTCGGCATCTCCAGCTTGGGGAAGTCGAGTTTCTCGACCTTCATGGTGCCGGGGCTCTCGAACACCACTGCGCGGTTGCTGTCTGCCATGCTGTCGCTCCTAACCTGGGGGATCCCTGCACGCTGCGATTCGGGACCGGTTGTGGTGGCGTGGCCACCGGGGGACCTTTCGAACGTATGCGCACGTGGCGATACGTGTCAGTGACCTTGCGTGTCAACTGAGTGACGATGTGTGCCAGGAGTGCTGTGGGGTCTGCCGCAAGGCTCCCTTCCTTCGTTATGGTCACCGGCATGACAAACCGTTCCGAACATCTCGCCGAGGCCGATGATCGCTGGCGGCAGGGTGTCGTGGTGCGGGGAGCTCGGCAGAACAATCTCGCCGACGTCGATCTCGATGTTCCTCGAGACCGTCTGGTGGTGTTCACCGGTGTGTCCGGCTCGGGGAAATCCTCGCTGGCGTTCGGGACACTGTTCGCGGAATCGCAGCGGCGCTATCTGGAGTCGGTGGCACCGTATGCCCGTCGGCTGATCGACCAGGTCGGTGTACCCGATGTCGACGTCGTCGAGGGACTGCCACCGGCGGTTGCACTGCAGCAGCACCGAGGCATCGGTAATGCTCGATCGAATGTCGCCAGCGTGACGACATTGGGCAGTCTCGTGCGGATGCTCTATTCCCGTGCCGGGTCTTACCCAAATGACCAACCGATGCTCTACGCGGAGGACTTCTCGCCGAACACCGTGCAGGGCGCATGTCCGACCTGCCATGGCATCGGGCGCGTCTACGAGGTCGATGTCGACAAGATGGTCCCCGATCCCACACTCAGCATCCGGGAGCGCGCGATCGCTTCGTGGCCGCCGGGCTGGCCGGGTGGCAACCTTCGCGACATCCTGGTGTCACTGGGATACGACGTCGACTCTCCGTGGAAGAAGCTGCCGAAGAAACATCGCGACTGGATCCTGTTCACCGAGGACCGCCCCACCGTTCCTGTGTACTCGGGATTTACCCCGGCACAGACTCGGCGAGCGATCAAAGCCGGAACCGAACCCAGTTACGAGGGCAATTTCGTCGGCGCCCGGCGGTTCGTGCTCGATACCTTCGCGAACACCAAGAGCTCGATCGTCAAGAAGCGGGTCTCTGAGTTCGTCACCAGCGAGGTATGCCCGATGTGCCAGGGCAAGCGGGTCAAGGCGGAGTCGCTCTCGGTCACCTTCGAGGGCCTGGATATCGCCGAGTTCGCGTCCTTGCCCCTGGCACGACTGGCAGAGATCGCGCGCACTGTTGTGTCCAGCGACTGGCTACCCGAGGCGGCAGGAGAAGCTCTCGACGAAACCCGACGAGCCGAGGCCACGCGACGACGTGTCGCATCGGGAGGATCGGCGCACACCGCCGCTCCCGACGTGCGACGCACCCCGAACGTGTCAGCGGAAAAACAGGTGGCGGCGCGGCGCCTGCTCGACGACCTCCTCGAAAGAATCCAACCCATTATCGACCTCGGGCTGGGATATCTGTCACTGGACCGGACGACGCCCACACTCTCCGGCGGAGAGCTGCAACGACTGCGCCTGGCGACGCAGCTGTCCTCGAAGCTGTTCGGCGTCGCTACATCCTCGACGAACCTTCGGCGGGACTGCACCCCGGCGACTTGACGGCGCTGCTGAGAATTCTGCACGGACTTCGTGAGCGAGGAAACAGCGTCCTCGTCGTCGAGCACTCCCTACCCGTCATCCGAGAAGCGGACTGGCTGGTCGATATCGGTCCCGGTGCCGGCGAGAACGGTGGACGCGTGCTCTACAGTGGAACACCCGCCGGGCTGGCCGACGTACCGGACTCGGTCACCGCACGCTATCTCTTCGACACGTCGGAGCAGGTGCGCCGCCAGCGGCGTACCCCCCGCGGGTGGCTTCGCGTCGAAGGCGTCGAGCGCAACAGTCTCCGCGACCTCACCGTGTCTTTCCCTCTCGGGGTCTTGACCGCCGTCACCGGAGTCTCCGGTTCGGGGAAATCGAGCCTCGTCAGCCAGGCTCTACCAGCGTTGATCAACGCTGAACTGGGCCGGCCCGCCGCGCCCGATGCCAACGTCGAACCGCGCGACGACACCGATCTGCTGCTCACCGGAGATCAGGCGCGGTCCGCGGCCGCATCGAGGGCACCTTGGGAGGGCTCCGTCGGGTGGTCGCCATCGATCAGCGCCCTATCGGGCGCACACCCCGATCCAATGTTGCAACCTACACCGGCATGTTCGACCACATCCGCAAGCTGTTCGCCGCAACACCTGCGGCCAAGAAACGGAACTACAAACCGGGGCGGTTCTCCTTCAATGTCGCCGGTGGCCGCTGTCCGACCTGCGAAGGTGAAGGCTTCGTGATGATCGAGCTGCTTTTCCTGCCCAGCGTCTACAGTCCGTGCCCGGACTGCAATGGCACTCGTTACACGCAGAGCACACTCGAAATCACCTGGCGGGACCGCAACATCGCCGACGTTCTCGCGATGAGCATCGACGAAGCCCACGCCTTCTTCACCAGTGAGAACGACGTTCTTCGCTCGCTCACCGTCCTACGCGAGGTCGGGTTGGGTTACCTGCGACTCGGACAACCCGCCACCGAGCTGTCCGGCGGCGAAGCTCAGCGTGTCAAGCTGGCATCCGAACTCCAGCGTGCTCAACGCGGCGACACGCTCTACATCCTCGACGAGCCCACTGCTGGGCTCCACCCGTCCGACAGCGACAGACTGCTCGCTCACGCGCAGGGGCTCGTCGACGCCGACAACACCGTCGTCATGGTCGAACTCGACATGCGCGTCGTCGCCCAGGCCGACCACGTCATCGACCTCGGACCGGGAGCGGGCGCGACGGCGGACGTATCGTCGCCACCGGTTCCCCCGAGCAGGTAGCTGCCACTGCCGACAGTGCGACTGCCCCCTATCTACGAGCGGCGCTGGAAAACACAGGCGCCGGCACCACACAACACTGACCTGGGCACTGTCACGTTAACTGAAATCGTGTACGGTTCAGTCGGCTTGAGGCTCAAGTTAGTGTAATGTGCTGGTCTGCTTCGTTCATCGTCATCGCCGAGTCCTCGTGCCCCTGCGGGTCGTGCGCCTGATAGCCGACGCACTCACAACCCTTGTCGGCACCCTGCCCGCGGGTCTGTTCCAGGACCTGCTCGATCGGGTCGCCCTTCGAATCGTCGATCGGAATGACGCCGATCTCCTCGGCGAGCTTGAGCCGGTCCGGATGCCGGTCGACGATCATCACCTTGCTCGCGCCCTGGAGCATCGCCGAATACGCCGCCATCAACCCGACCGGTCCGGCCCCGTACACCACCATCGAGTCGCCGGGCTGCATGTCCGCGAGGCGGGTGCAGTGCCAGCCGGTCGGGAAGATGTCCGAGAGCATCACATAGTCGAGTTCCTTGTCCTGCGCATCCTCGGGCAACCGCAGGCAATTGAAGTCGCCGAACGGCACCCGCAGATACTCCGCCTGCCCACCCCAGAACGGGCCCATCCCCGCGAACCCGTACGCCGCGCCGGCCATCTTCGGGTCCGGATGCACCGTCTGGCAGAACGCGGTCAACCCTTCCTCGCAGTTGCGGCAGAACCCGCAGCCGATGTTGAACGGTAAACACACCCGATCCCCTGGCGACACCTTCACCACCGCATCACCGACCTCGGCGACGATCCCCATGTTCTCGTGACCGAGCACCATCCCCGTCTCGAGATCGGTGCGACCCTCGTACATGTGCAGGTCGGATCCGCAGATGTTGGTGGAGGTGATCTTCACCAACACATCGGTCGGCTGCTCGATCCTCGCATCCGGAACATCCTTCACCACGACCTCGCGTGGCCCGTCGTACACAAGCGCCTTCATGTCGACTCTCCTTGATATGCAACGATTTCGGTTAATGATCCACCTTGTGGCACACAGCGGTGAATGTCGGCGCCGGTCGCCGAACAAGGCGCATCAGGTGGGCGGTAGCCGTCTCGAGGACGTGATACAGCAGGCAATCCCACGAAACTGCCGACGTGCCAACGTGTTTCGCTGCGCGCACGACGAATAACGGTTACCTGCCGAGGTGTTCCGTCCACCTTGGAGTCTTCTCCTTCGACTCCGCGAGGGGAAGACGTAGAAGGAGTTGTTTCGAATCGGGATGGCCGGGTACCCTGTCCCGACCACCCGTTGGTGTGATGCTGGTCCGCTACCCACGACATCGAAGAGGAGATCGCCCTATGGCCACCAAGGCGCTGCTGGTACGGCTCGAAGCCAAGCCCGGCAAGGAAGACGCCGTCGAAGAATTCCTACTCTCGGCGCTGCCGCTGGTCGAGCAGGAACCCGGCACCAAACCCTGGTTCGCCGTCCGGTTCGGTCCGTCCTCATACGGCATCATCGACGCCTTCCCGGACGAGGCGGCCCGCAAGACACATCTCGGCGGACCAGTCGGCAAGGCACTCGGCGAGCGTGCCGACGAACTGTTCGCCTCACCCCCCGAGATCAGCAACCTCGACGTCCTCGCCGACAAACTCTGAATCCGGTGTAGTCACTCTGACAAGATCAGCCGTCGTGCCCCTGCGGGTCGTGCGCCTGATAGCCGACGCACTCACAACCTTTGTCTGGCACCCTGCCCGCGGGTCTGTTCCAGGACCTGCTCGATCGGGTTCCGGCGACGCCGCGCCGCGACAAGCCGACGGTCCTCGTCGTCCAGGTGGAAGAACCGTTCCAACTCCACTCGCGAATACGCACCGAACCGGCCGTAGCCGCCCTCATCGATCACAACGCCATGCAATCACCTACCCGGCAAGGATTGCTCTGGATTCGCTTAACGCCACTTCTCTCAAGGCTGTCCCTCCACTGCCTTAGCGCGACGCAACCTCGAGCTTCGCGTCGAGATCAGCGAACTCGAGGAACAGATCCGCACACTTGCCGCCATCGCCGCACCTCAACTCCTCGAGGTGTTCGGGATCGGCCCGGACAGCGCCGCCCGGTTCCTCATGACCGCAGGGGACAACCCCGACCGCTTGCGCAGCGAGGCGGCATTCGCCGCCCTCTGCGGGTCGAACCCGATCCCTGCGTCCTCGGGCAAGACCAACCGTCACCGGCTCAACCGGGGCGGCGACCGGCAGGCCAACGCAGCCTTGCATCGAGTCGCCGTGGTCCGCCTGCGCTGGCACGAACCGACCCGGGCCTACATGACTCGTCGACTCGCCGAGGGCAAGACCAAAGCCGAGGTCGTCCGATGCCTCAAGCGCTACATTGCCCGCGAAATCTACAGTGTCCTCTGCCCGCGGGACACCACCGCGAACACCGGCACAGGGCTCGCTCAGGCCGCTTGACATCTATAGGAGCATCAACCCGGCAGCCTCGAGCAGGTAGAACCAGATCCGTCAGTAGTCCGAAGTCGATTCCACGGTGACCTTCTCGATCCCCTCGCCCAGCAGATCGGCCAGCTCACTCACCGCGCCGGTGGTGGCGTCCACGTCCCACACGCGGCTGACCCGCCGACCACTATTACTCGGCTGCGGCGCCCGGATACACAGCTTGCCCGACGCTTGGCCACATCGATCGCGCACACCCGTTCGATCACCAGCTCGTGATCGGCGTCGGGGATCTCTTCCGGTTTCGGCTTCACTTCCCTTGTCCTCCATCCGCATCCGCACTCTCCAACAGGGCGGGGCGCCTGAGGGCCTCGGTCAAGGGAACCGAAATTCTGACCGGCGTGCTCGAAGCAACAGTGCGTGACCCTTCCAGGTCGGGCCCCGGCGCCAGGCTCATCAACGGGCTCAATAGCCAAGAAGACGTCGGCGTCGGCAGGCGACCCGATCCCATTTTCACGCCTGCGAGGCGTCCCGGAACGGAACTGGGGGCTCATCTCAGAAACCGCGACCGGTGGCAGGTTCTGGTGCATTCGAGGTGGGTCCATTACCAGCGGCTCACCCACAGCGTTGTTTTGCACCGGTCGGCCCAGCTAATCGGCTCTACCGGTATCGCCAGCACATCTCAGGGGGCGGGCGGCGATCCTCCGAAACGGATGGTGTCCGCCGTCAATTCCTCTCAATCGGAAGATGTGGACCCTCCCATTAGGGAGATGTGCGGCGAACCACGGCACAACACGATTGAGACGTGGCCCACTCCGGCGGCGAACGCTGAAACGCGAGGGGTCCGAATCAACGACAGCGATCCCGGTGCGGCCGGGACGACAACATCTCACCAGAGGGAGAGATTCATGGGATGGCTCGATGGACGTAGTGCGCTCGTCACAGGTGGCGCGTCCGGGATCGGCCGCGCCGTCGTCGAGCGTTTTCTGGCGGAAGGAGCACGTGTCGCTGTCCTTGATGCTTCCGCAGAGAACATCGCGGCATTGCGGAAAGACTTGCCGGACGTCGTGGTGACCGAAGGCGACGTCTCCTCGTTCGAAGACAATGAGCGAGCGGTGGCGGCGACGGTAGCGGCTCACGGCGGGCTCAACACATTCGTCGGGAACGCTGGAATCTTTGACTATTTCGCCCCGGTGGCGACCACTCCGGGTGCAACTCTGTCGGGCTCGTTCGACGAGATCTTCTCGGTCAACGTCAAAGGCTATCTGCTGGGCGTAAAGGCATCTCTTCCGGCGCTGCTGGAGAGTTCCTCCCCGTCGATCGTCTTCACGCTGTCCAATGGGGCTTTTCTGCCGGCCGGTGGTGGATCTGTTTACACGGCTTCGAAGCATGCCGCCGTCGGCCTGATCCGTCAGTTGGCTTACGAGCTGGCTCCCCGCGTCCGGGTGAACGGTGTCGCTCCCGGCGGGACGTTGACCGATCTTCGTGGCGCGAGCGCTCTGGGTCAGGCCGAGACTTCCCTTCGCGATGCGGCGAACTTCCCGGATCTCGTCCGAGCGACGAACCCGCTCGGGATCGTCCAGCAGCCCGCGGACCACACCGGCTCGTATGTCTTGCTGGCGTCGCCGGAGAACGCAGCGGCGATCAGCGGCGTGGTTATCAATAGCGACGGCGGAATGCAGGTCCGCGGGTTGGTGCAGGCAGCGGGAGGGGCGGATCTCTGATGGAAACAACCAAGGAAGGAATGCGGTAGATGGTCAAGTCATTGGCGTATATGGGAGTCACCTCGCCTGCGCTGGCCGAGTGGGAGAGCTTCGGCCCGGAGGTGCTGGGGCTCGAGGCTCGCCTCAGCGAGAACGAAGATGTCCTGCAGCTCAGGATGGACGACCGGCACCATCGGCTCGCGATCCACCGGGGCGAGCGCAACGCATTGCTCTACCTCGGCTGGGATGCAGGCGACGAGGATTCGCTGGGTACCTGCTTCGAGGTCCTGCAGCGCAGCGGCGTCACGAGCCGCTGGGGCACCGAGGAGGAGTGCTGGGAACGACAAGTCTTGTCCATGGTGGTGGCCGAGGACCCGAGTGGGATCAGGCACGAGCTCGTCTCGGGTCAGAAGGTGGAACCGAAGTCCTTTCGGCCCGGTCGCGCGATTTCCGAATTCGTCACTGGCGAGCAAGGCATGGGTCACGTAGTGCTCGCTGTGCCGGATCTCAAAGCGGCGCACGGGTTCTACACCGATGGCTTCGGATTCAAGAAGAGCGACGAGATCTCCACGTTCATCGACCTCGTCTTCTACCACTGCAACCCGCGCCACCACAGCGTGGCGCTTACTCAGATTCCCGGTGTGCGCGGGCTGCACCACTTGATGCTCGAGGTGGCCGACATCGATGACGTCGGCTTGGCCTACGACCTGTGTATGGAGCGTTCCATCCCCATCTCGATGATGCTCGGTCGCCACGTGAACGATCAGATGGTTTCGTTCTACGTTCGGTCGCCCTCCGGCTTCGACATCGAATACGGGTGGGGTGCAATTCCTGTCGGTGCCAATTGGTCTGTGTCGCAGTACGACCGGACGAGTATCTGGGGACACAAGATGATCGCTAAAACGCCCCCTGGCGCCTTCGAGGCAGTAGCACCCTGACTCAACACCCTGATGCGCTAATGGCTCACAACATGAGGAGTTATCTTGCCAGTGCAGTTTCTTACCGATGACTGGGCGATCGCATTGACCGTCGCCGCAAACAAACATGAAGCCTTCAAGAAGGAAGCCGCCGGGCAGCATGCCATCTTCGAGCTCACGGTCGCGGATAGTCCGGCCGCCGACGTGTACCACATGGCGTTCTCCGGTGACTCGTTCGCCGGCCGTCTCGGTGCTCCGACGGAATCTGCGGACATCAAAGCGGCACTTGACTATTCCACGAATGTGACGATGTCGCGAGGTGCGCTCAACGGTCAGGCGGCCGCGATGACCGGGCGTATGCAGGTGAGCGGGGACATGGAAAAGATGATGTCGCTCGGGAAAGCGCTCGATCTCCTGTCAAGCGTTGAAAAAGACATCGACATCACGTATTTGACCAACAAATCCGTCGAAAGGACTCTCCGCCATGACAGTTGATTCGCGCATCAACGACCTCATCGACGCGGTTCAGTACGACAAGGGCCTGATCAACCGCTCGATCTTCGTGGACCGAGATGTCTACGAGCTCGAGCTCGAGCGCCTCTTCGCCAATACCTGGCTGTTTCTCGGGCACGTGAGCCAGGTCGCCGAACCGGGCGACTTTATCACCACGTACATGGGTGAAGATTCCGTTATCGTCTCCCGCGGTCACGACGGACGCGTGCGGGCACTGCTGAACTCCTGCCGACACCGCGGTATGCGGGTCTGTCGTTCCGACGAAGGAAACACGAGCTTCTTCAAGTGCCCCTACCACGCGTGGACCTACTCCAGCGCCGGTGAGCTCGAGGGCGTTCCGAAGTTCCGGCTGGCTACGCCGGTGTCCTCGACAAGAAAGAGTGGGGTCTTCGCGAGGTCACCCGGGTCGAGGAGTACCGGGGGTTCCTCTTCGGCAACTGGGCGCCGGAGGGCCCGTCGCTGGACGAGTGGCTCGGCGAATTGAAGACATACTTCGACTTGCTCTTCGCGCGAGACCCCGCCGGTGTGGAGGTGGTCCCCGGCGCACACCGCTGGACCGTCGACACGAACTGGAAGATCGCCGCCGAGAACTTCGCCGCCGACATGTACCACGTCGAACACTCGCACGCACGCCCGGCCGAGCTCGGACTCATGCAGGCGGTGCCCGACCAGGGCTATCAGATCTCGGCGGGAATGGGCTTCATCGGCCATGCATTCACCAGGCCGGTCTCGGAAGACGTCGGCGGAGAGGAACCCCTGCACTCCTACTGGACGTTGCCCAACATCCAGACCGAGTTCCTGGCGGAGCAGCGCAAGCGAATCGCCGAAGAGAAGGGCGCGGAGCTTGCGCGGCTCATCCCGCTCGGCCACGGTGCCCTGTTCCCGACCTTCGCGTGGCTGGACCTCGAGCAGTTCCGCCTGATGCGGGTACACCACCCGCAGGGCCCCGACCGGACGTTGATCCATCAGTGGTGCGTACTCGACAAGAGCCTGCCCGAAGACGTCAAAGATGCGGTCCGGAAACAGTACGAGCTCACCTTCGGCCCGGCCGGGTTGCTGGAGCAGGACGACGGCGAGAACTGGCGGGAGTGCCAGAACGGCATGCGCGGGTTCATCGGTCGGCAGCTGGACAGCAACATGATGCTGGGCCTCGGCTCCGACAGAACCGCGGCGGAGGTCGTCGGGGACGACGACGTTCCGGGTATCGCGGGCGGCATCTATTCGGAGATCAATCAGCGCCGGTTCTACGAGCTCTGGAAGACGTACATGCAGGCGGCGTCGCCCGAGTCGATCTCAAAGATTCCCCCGACTCGCATCTGATGGCCCGTCCAAGCTCCTCTGACAACGAGATTTGGTGATCGCAATGACATTACTTGACGAAACGCCCCCCGGAAGCCTCGCAATCCTTTCCCTCGACGTCGCGCAGTTCTACTACCACGAGGCACGGCTTCTCGATGAACGCCGATACGACGAGTGGATCGGACTGTTCACCAGCGAGAGCACCTACTGGGCGCCGGTGCGGGTGACGCGCGAGGGGGAGCCCGACCGCATGAAGCCGGGTGAACTCGCGCTCTTCGACGACGACTACGGAACGTTGGAGCTGCGCGTCGCGAGCCTGTCGGCCAAGAGCGCCTGGGCGGAGATCCCCCCGTCGCGGACTCGCCGCCTCATCACGAATGTGACCGCGACCGAGTCCGAGGTCGAGGGCCAGGTGTTCGCAACCTCCAACTTTCTGACGTTTCGCTCGCGCCTGGAGGCCACCGAGCACACGTTCGTCGGGATGCGGGAGGACATCTTGGTGCGAGATGGCGCGTCCTGGCACATCCTGGAGCGCAAAATTCTCCTGGATCACAACACGTTCACCTCCGACAACATCAGCGTTCTGTTCTGATGGCGGCTCGGCAGAGAGGCAGTGGTGTCGCGCCGGCTAAGTACCGAGATCCGGATCTGCTCATCGAGAACGAATACGCCGGTGTGCGGGTTGTGCGGGACTCCACCGCCAACGGGTCACGCCTGCGGGTCACGTCGCTGCGGTCGGACCGAGAGACGTTCCTCGATCCGGTGGCGCTGGACCTACTTTGTCATGCGCGCCAAGAGTTCTGGGTCCTGCTAGCGGACGCGGCGCGCGATCCGGAGGCCTGGCGGACCCTGCGCCTCGAGTTCCGAAACCACTTCCAAACGTAAGCATTCCGCTCGCGAATTTTGTCGATACGAAGGAGAAATCATGCACGCCCTGCTGAACGAGGACTGGATCAAGCACTACGCCGAGGTGTGGAAGGGCAACACGACGGCCATCGAAGGGACGAAGGGCATCGACATGATCGTGCAGATGTCCGTGTCGGATCGCGATCGGGCGCCCGTTCACATCCACGTCAACGGCGACGGCTCATCGATTACGCCGGACCGCAGATTCCCGGCAAGGACCCAAAGTTCAATCTTGCAGCTCCAGCGGAGACCTGGAGGAAAGTCGCCGCGAAAGAGATGGGCGTGCGGCGAGCTGTGACCGGGCCGATCAAGTTCAAGGGCAGCCTCGCGTCGGCGCTCAAGCACTTCGCAGGATTGGAAGCGGCCCTGCATCAGTTCGCCGATGTGCCGACGGACTGGGAAGCGTGAGCGGGCACTCCGCGGGGCCGATTGTCGTGGACCAACCGTTGGCGGACGGCTCGGGGAACTCGACCGAGATCGCCCGCTGTCGACTGGCCCAGCTGCGCAGCGGTGACGGGGTCTCGGTCCCGAGTGCGGCAGGTCCGATCGCGATCTTCGAAGTGGAGGGCGAGATTCTTGCCGTGCAGGACACCTGTACGCATGAGGACGCTTCGCTCGCCGACGGGTTTCTCGACGGCCATGTCATCGAGTGTCCGCTCCACGGTGGTCAGTTCGATATCCGATCGGGTTTGCCGGTGTGCCTGCCGGCGCAACTCCCGCTTCGCCGCTTCGAGACCCGTTCCGACGGCGAATTCGTGTACATCACAACATGATTGGTATAGGTATGTCGCGCTCCATGACGTCGCATCGGGTCGGTGCGGCGCGCAGGCCGGCTCGTCCCCGTACAAGGTGGTCGCGTGATGAGTGCAGCTGAGGTCGTCGTGATCGTCGGCGCGGGTCTGGCTGGTGCGCGGGCGGCGGAGACGCTGCGCGGAAACGGTTTCGCGGGCTCGATCGTGATGTTCGGCGACGAGCCGACAGCCCCGTACCACCGCCCGCCGCTGTCGAAGTCCCTCCTGGTGGACGAGCCGGAGATGTCCACCCTGCTGGTCCATCCTGAGGGCTGGTACCACGATCACGATGTGGAGCTGCGGCTCGGCCGAAAGATCGCCCGCGTCGACGTGTCGAGCCGACGGCTGCAGGATGTGCTGGGCCATTCTCACCGCTTCGACAAGTTGATCCTGACCACCGGGGCTGCGGCACGCACATTCGAGGGGTCTCGGAGTGACGCACAGTCCCGCGTGCTCGTGCTCCGCACGCTTTCTGATGCGGCTCGGTTGCGTACGCAGCTGGCCACGGCGCAGTCGGTTGTCGTCGTCGGGGGCGGCTTCATCGGGGCCGAGGTTGCGTCCGGCGCGGTGGGTCTCGGCCACTCCGTGACCATTCTCGAGACCGCTGAAGGTCCTTTCCTGAGGTCCTTGGGTGGCGCTGCCTCGAAGATCCTGTCGAGCTTCTACCGAAGTGAGGGGATCGTCCTGGTGACGTCGGTGAATATCGCGAGCGTGTGTGAGTCCGAGGACAGCGTGACTGTCACCGCGACCGATGGGCGGCGGTGGGATGCTGATCTCGTCGTGATGGGCATCGGCGCCGTACCGGCAGACGAGCTCGCTGCAGACAGCGGCTCTCGACCGGAAACGGAGTGCAGGTCGACGCGCACGGGCGTACGACCGTCCCGTTCGTCTTCGCTGCCGGCGATGTCGCGAACAGGTTCGAACCCACCCTGGGGCGCCACATCCGCCCCGAACACTGGCAGAACGCGCAGAACCACGCGGTAGCGGTCGCCCGTAACGTCCTCGGCGCAAACGAGGCCTTCTCGGAGGTCCCGTGGTTCTGGTCCGACCAATTTTCGGTGAACCTGCAGATGGCGGGCGTGCCGTATGCCGTGGATGAGGTGGTCGTGCGGGGAGTGCCGGACGACCGCCGATTCTCGATCTTCTACCTGAGCCGGTCGAGGGTGGTGGCGGCATTCAGCATGGACAACGCGCGCGACATAGGTGTCGCCAAACGCATGATCGGTCGCCGCATCGCGGTCGACGCTGCTGCGCTCGCGGACGAAGGCACCGATTTGAAATCGCTGTTGCGAGTCCGCGAAGAGCAAGTTTTCGCATCCTCGAAGAGAAGGGAATGAAATGATGGGCGATACGCATATCGGGCCTACGAACCTGGCATCGCGGACCGTGGCGGTCCAGGGAACGAAACTGCACTTCCACGAGGCGGGTGTCGGAGAGACGCTCGTTCTGCTCCACGGGGGAGGCCCCGGGGCATCGGGCTGGAGCAACTTCGGCGGTAACGTGGCCGCGCTGGCCGAGCAATTCCACGTCGTCGTTCCGGATCAGCCAGGATACGGGCTGGCGGACAAGCCCGAATTCGATGGGGACTATTGGACTTTCGCCGCTCGGTGCATTGCCGACCTTCTCTCTTCCCTCGGCGTGGAGAAGGCCCACTTCGTCGGCAACTCCATGGGTGGTGGAACGACGGTGCGGCTTGCACTGGACCGCCCCGACTGTATCGATCGCATGATCCTGATGGGGCCAGCCGGCGTCTCCGTGAACGTTGTCACGCCGCACCCGAGCGAAGGACTGAAGATCCTGTCGTCCTTCTACGATGCGCCCGGACCGTCTCGTGATCGCATGGCAGCTTTCATTCGCATGATGGTCTTCGACCCGGCCATGGTTACGGACGAACTGATCACCGAGCGACTCGAGGCAGCAATGGATCCGGACGCTCGGGCCGGAGCGCTCCGCGCGGTCAGGTCGATCATGTCCTCGCCCGACGCCGAGTTGTGGCGGCATCTGCACGAGGTGCAGCACGAAACCCTGCTGGTCTGGGGTCGTGACGACCGTGTGGTTCCGATGGATGGCGGCCTGTTTGCTCTGCAGCGCATGCCGAATGCGGATCTCCACGTGTTCTCGCGATGCGGCCACTGGGCGCAGGCAGAGCGCCGGGACGAGTTCAACCGGCTGGCAATCGACTTCTTCACCAGGTGAAAGCTGTTCGTCGGCCCGGTCGACTCACGGTGAATAGCGTTGGCGCGCCCTCGGCGACGCCTCTCCAGGCGAGTCCCGCGCAGGGGCCGCATGACACATCGTCAATCCCTGCCTTTTGAAAGGCACTACCCATGACAACTGTTGAAACCGCCACGTACGGCGTCACTCTGTACGACGGGGAGGACGCGAATGGCCTCGCCAACATCGTCGGGATGCTACTCGAGATCGTCGACAGTCGAATAGCGGGTTGGGACATCACACTCGGTGACACCATCGCCGACAACGCCTCGTGCGGCCTTTACGTGCTCGGCGACGTCCAGCCGCGCCAATCGCTACCTGACCTGACCACGATCACCATGACCATGACCGAAAACGGAACACTCGCCTCGCGCGGCGTCGGGGTGTCCGTGGCCATGGAAAAGTCCCCACAGGTGGCCACGTTGAGGTCCCCGGTGGTGGCCAGATAAAAGTCCCCACCCCTTGCTCGTCGTGTCGATCAGGAACTCACGGCCCTGGGCGGTGACGGTGAAGGTGCCAACCAGTCACCCACACCGCCCAGGGAGTTCCATTGAAGTCTGCGAGGGACCGTATGGACATCATCTCCGCATATCGCGAGGTCGGAACGTATCGAGCGCCGCCGAACTGTGCGGCACCACCCACAAGACCGTCAAACGGGTCATCGAGAAGTTCGAGGCCGGTGACACCCCACCCGAACCAACCGAGCGCCCACACAACTACGACGCGGTCATCGACATCGTCACTGAACGGATCACCAAATCCCAGGCCCGGATCTCCGCGAAACGCCTGCTCCCCGTCGCACGAGCCGCCGGATACGAAGGGTCGGACCGCAACTTCCGACGACTGGTCGCCGAAGAGAAAGCCAAGTGGCGCACCGACCATCACCGCGGCCGACGCCCGGCAGTGTGGTCACCGGGCGAATACCTGGTCATCGACTGGGCCGACGTCGGCCACGGCCTGCACCTGTTCTGCGCGGTCCTCGCGTTCTCCCGCTGGCGGTTCGTCGCCTTCGCCACCAACGAACGCGCCACCACCACCCTCGCGTTGATCGCCGAGGCACTCGCCGCGGTCGGCGGGGTCCCCATCAAGGTCCTCGCCGACAGGATGGCGTGCCTCAAAGGCGGGGTCGTCGCGAACGTCGTCGTCCCGACACCCGACTACGTTCGCCTGGCCACCCACTACGGCTTCCGGCCGGATTTTTGCCATGCGAACGACCCACAGTCGAAAGGCATCGTGGAGAACCTCGTCGGATATGCAGCGTGACTTGGTCGTCCCCCTGCTCGCCGACGCCGCGGTCGCCGGGAAACCGATCGACCTGGCCGCCGCGAACACCGCCGCCCGCATCTGGTGCGCCGAGGTGAACGCCGCCACCCACTCGGAGATCTGCGCGATCCCCGACCGCCGCCTGCTCGAGGAGCAAGCGGTGCTCGGGCCGCTGCCCTCGCTGCGGCTGGCAGATCGGGCCGCCGCCGGTGACCCGCAAGGTCGACCGGCTGTCCTGCGTCCGGTTCGCCTCCGCCCGCTACTCGGTGCCCACCCGGCTGATCGGCACCACCGTCACCCTCACCCAGGACGGGGCCCGGTTGTTGATCGTCGACCCGTCCAGCGGGGAGGTCGTCGCCGACCATGCACTCGCCGCGCCGGGGACCGCGTCGGTCCTCGACGCCCACTATGACGGCCTCAGACCCACCCCCAGTCGCGGGCCGAGACCGAAAACAACTGTGGAGAAACAGTTCTGCGACCTCGGTTCGGTTGCCGAGCAGTTTCTGGTCGGGTCCGCCGCCGCGGGCAACACCCGACTCGGCTCCGAACTCGAGGTGCTCCTCGCGCTGGGCGCCGCCCATGGCACCGACGCATTGGTAGCGGCGTTGACTCGGGCGGTCGCGTTCAAGCGGTTCCGCGCCGCCGACGTCC
>BBEG01000067.1 GCA_001312645.1 Rhodococcus sp. JCM 9791 | reverse complement strand
CTCGTCGAGAAGGGCCACCTTCGGCGACGAGACCAGCACGCGGGCGACCGACACCAACTGACGCCTGCCCTGCGAGAGGGTCGCCACTTCGGCATCCGCGACATCGCCGAGCCCCACGGTGTCGAGGACCATGTGCACCCGTTCCGCGACCGCGGTTGCGGAGGACTCCTCGCCTCGGGGCCCACCCACGGTCACGTTCTCGACGACCGACAGGTCGTCGTACAGCTCGACGTCCTGGAAACTGCGGCCGAGCCCACGCCGGCTGAGTCGGTACGGTCGTAGGCTGCTGACGTCCACTCCATCCAGGACGACTACCCCGGTTGCTGGCGCGAAACCGGTGATCGCGTCGATGACGGTGGTCTTTCCTGCGCCGTTCGGCCCGATGAGTCCGACGATCTCCCCGGCCCGAACATCGAATGTGACGTCCGACGCCGCTTCTACCGCACCGTATTTCACGCTGAGTCCCTGCACGGACAGAAGTGGAGCTCCCACTGTGGACGACTGCGCGTGCGCGACTGCCGGTTCGGCCACCCGAACGTCCGGTGTTGTGCTGGCCGGCGATTTTCTCACAGACGGCCACGGGATCCGGGGCAGCTTCCCTGCAATTCCGTCCGGATTGACCATGATTGTGACAATCAGCAGGATTCCGCTGATCACCGCGTAGTAGTCACCGATGTGCAGGAATCGGTCGACGAACAGGAACAGCAGACCGCCCGGCGCGATGATCCCGGCCACGATGCGCCCGTGACGGAGGTGATACCGGCGATGTACATGATCGCGAACAGAGTGATTCCGAGGAACACGGTGAACGGTTCTGGCGTCGCCAGCGTCTGCTGGTATGCCATGAGCGACCCGGCAAGTCCGGCGAGGAATGCGCCGATGGCAAATGCCGCCAGCTTGGTACGGGGGACATTGATTCCAGATGCCGCAGCAGACCGCTCATTCGCTCGGACGGCGAGCATGTCGGTTCCCAGACGGCTGCGCCGCAGCCCAGCCACGCCCAGAGCCACAGCGACGAGCACCGCCAGACACATCAGGGCGAAGGCCAGACGTGGATAGCCCTCCCCCGCACCTATTCCTAGATCGATGCCGAACACTCGCGGTGTATCCACCGGGGCGCCCGCGACACCACCGTTGAGTTGAGGGTTTCGGAACCAGAAGGCTTCGAAGAACACTGCCAGCGCAAGCGTGACCACCGTGAGGGGCAGCCCCCGCACCCTGAGCGCGGGCAAACCGATCACGATTCCGATCACCATCGCGAACAGTGCGCCGATGAGCGGAGCGAACGGGAACGGGATACCGAGATGCGTGTTGAGCACGCTGACCGAGTAGGCGCCCACTCCAGCGAGGGTGAGCTGTGCCAACGACACCTGCCCGGTGTACCCGGTCACCACCACTTGTGACAGCGCGATCACCGCAAAGATGATGCTCGTGATGATCGCGGCACGGTAACTGCCGCCGGTGACCATCAGTGCGACGACGGCGACCGCGACAGCCAGGAGCGCGGGGGCGACGATCCGCTCGGGACGCGGGGCGTGGCCGAGTCGTTGCCGGACGATGCTGCCACGGTCGGGTAGCGGCCGTCCCTTGAAGACCAGGAAGACGAGGATCAGCAACAGCGGGATCGCCTCGGCCATACCTGCGCGCGGGAACCAGTCGAAGGTCGCCTGCAGGTTCGTGGTCTCGGCCTGCAACGCACCGATCGCGATGCCGGCGACCACGGTCAGCCAGATCGAACGGAAGTTCCCCACGAGAGTCGCAGCGAGTGCGGGAACGATGAACATGGAGTACGCAACGGGATTCAGAGCCACGATCGGCGCAATGAGAATGCCACCGAGGCCGGCCACCACCGACGACAGCGCCCAATTGCTGAACGCGATCCGGTCCGGTGACAGCCCCGTCAGATAGGCGCCTTTCTCCGACTCGGCCGCTGCCTCCGTCGCGGTTCCGAAGCGAGTGAACCGGAACACCAGCGTAGCCACCAGAGCGATCGCGACGATGGTGACAGCCAACCAGATCCGGTCCGTCGCGCCTGCATGGAACCGATGGCGATGCTGTCGAGAGCGAAGATCGGTTCTACCGCGACGATCTCGGTGCCGACGCGCAAGGCGATCAACGCCTGTAGCACGATCATCAGGCCGATAGAGGCCACGGCCTTGGCGATCACCGGCGCGTGACGAAGCGGCCGGAAGATCAGGGCATAGAAGAGAATTCCGAGCAGCGCCGCGATCACGAGCGACACGGCCATGGCCGGGGCAACCCCGAGCGGTCCACCGAGATCGACCGTTCGGGGGAGCCCCGGTATCGGGACCATCAGCTCACCCGTACGCAACAGCGCGTAGGTGTAGGCGGTGTAGAGAGCCACGGCGCCGGTGGCGAAGTTGACGACGCCGGAACTCTTGAACGTCATCACGAGCGCCAGCCCGATGGCGGCGTACACGGCTCCGTTGCCGAGGCCCAGCACGAGATACGCAAGATGGTCGGTCATATTGCTTCCTTGTGAGATTCTGGCCGGGGCCCTCAGCCCGTAACCGTCAGGTTCTCGGGGATTCCCTGATCGTTGATCTCACCGATCAGCATCTGCGAGGAGCAGATCGACGGCATCATCGGGAATGCAGTTCCGTTGCAGGTGAAGGTGATTCCACCGCCGGCGGGCATTTCCACGTTCTGAGCTGTCCGCAGGGCCTCACGGATGGATGTGGCGTCCACTGCGCCGGTGATGCTGTCCGTTGCACCGGCGAGCGCCATCACCGTCTGATAGCCGGTCGAGCCGTATCCGGTCGGCGACAGGTCGGGGGCGTACTCCGCCAGAATCGAGCGGAACAACACCGTGTCCGGCCGGTCGGACAAGGCGTCGGTCGCGGTGATACCGATATTGCCTTGCACATTGTCGATCCCGATCGCCTTGACGACGTTCTCTTCCAGGCAGGTCGGGATCAACACCTTCGTCACTGTCGGTGCGGTCGTCTGAACCGCCTTCAGTACCGAAGTGCAGGTGGCGGCATCACCGATGAAGCTGACTCCGTCGGGGTTGCTCGTCAGACCCGACGTGACGACCGGTGTGGGGTCCGGAATCCCGAGTGCGACCGGAACCACCTCGAGTTCGACACCGAAGCCTTCGAAGATCGGTTTGCCCATCTGGTCGATCATCGCCGCGATTCCACCACCGTCGCTGGCGAACATCGTGAACGTGGACATGCTTCCTGCTGCGCAGCCGTGGCGGCTGCCGTCAGAGTTCCCGGAAGACCTGCGGACAGCGATGCGACGTCGGGTGAGGTCAGTTCGATCGGGGCGACACCGTTGAGCGTGACGTACGGGATGCCGGCACCGATGACAATCGGAACGATGGCGGGTCCCATGGACGTTCCCGGCGACAGCACGGCTGCAACGTCCTGTTCGACGAACTGGTTCGCGCAGGCCGTCGCCGACGTCGGCTCCTCCTGCTGCTTGCAAACGACGAGATCGACGGGCCGTCCCGCAAGTCCGCCACCGTTGTTGTTGAGGTATTCGACCGCTGCTTCGGCTCCCTCGCGCATCTCCGGCAGTGATACCGCTGCACCGCCCTCGGTCGAGACGAACCCGATTTTCACCGGGTCGCCACTCGCCTGATCGCTCGGCAAGTCCGAGGTGGACCCGGCTGCAGCGGCCGGTGTGTCGTCTTGCGGTTCGTCGGTGGCGCATGCCGCAAGGCCGAACGTGCCTGCGATCAGCAGTGCACTCGCTCCGGCAATTGTCCGGAACTGTCGATTCCGACCGTTCGAGTTCATACGGGGACTCCTTCAACGATGGTGATGACCGACGAAAGGAGACGTCGGGCACAGTTTCCCAAGTTAAGTGATTCGCATCACTTCTGACGGGCGCTGAATTATGTATGCGCGTCCGGACGTGCTGGGCGGGTACCTCCCGTTGAACGGGAGGGTCATTGCGAGGAGTCGGCCGCACAGTAGCGGCGGAGTTCGTCGGCCGGATCGCCAGAAGGCGCAGGATCCGGTGCAATGGCCCATTCAGTGGGAGGTTCGGATTCATATCCCTCGACCGGGGCGCCATCCTGGGCGGCGTCGGGACTCTTCCCGGCCCGTTCGGTAGGGCGGGTCTTCGAGAATGGGAGTTCATTCGAATGGCACAGCTTCAGCGTTACGACGGCCGTCGTGTCCTGATCACCGGTGGTGGTTCCGGCATCGGTCAGGCGAGCGTATTACGCATACTCGACGAAGGTGGAAGCGTCGTCGCCGCCGATATCAGCGAAGCCGGACTGCAGGACACGCTTGCGAAGGCTCCCGATGCCGGAAATCGTCTGGGCACCGTCGTCATGGATGTCGGGAACGAGGAATCGGTGCGCCGTGGCGTCACCGACGCGGTACAGCGCCTGGGGGCCTCGACACCGTGGTCAATGCAGCGGGTGTGCTGCGGTCAGCGCATTTCGAGCAGACGACACTGGCCGAATTCGAACAGGTGCTGCGGATCAATCTCGTGGGCACATTCCTCGTGACGAGGGAGTCGATCGCCGCGTTGCGTATCGGGACGAGCCGGCGGTGGTCAATTTCAGTTCCACGTCGGCGATGTTCGCCCATCCGTACATGTCGGCCTACGCCGCCTCCAAGGGCGGCATCCAGTCGATGACCCACGCTCTGGCCCTGGAATTCAGCAGGGAGGGAATACGTTTCAACGCGGTACAGCCGGGCTCGATCTCCTCAGGTATGACCGACAGCACCGGCGAGGCCAAGCAGAGTACCGGCCCCGGCCTGCCTGCGGACGCGGATTTCACCCTTTTCACCAAGCTCTCCCCGTCATTACCTCTCCCCGAAGGCGCGATCTTCGCCGGGCCCGATTCGGTGGCCTCGGTAGTCGCGATGCTCGGCTCTCCCGACGCGTACTTCATCACCGGGACCGAGGTCCGCGTCGACGGCGGCTCACACATGTGACCACCCTGGCGAGCCGTCCTGGCTACCACGAATAGCTGGGCTCAGCAAGGGTCTATGGCAAAACGCAATGGGGGATACTGTGAATCGATTGATGAACCATGTCCGGTCGCGGTCAGTAAATCTGTCGAATTGGCGTCTGTCACGTAAACTTGCCGTCCTACTGGCGATTCCAATTCTCGCTGCTGTGGTATTCGGTGCTCTGCGAGTCACCACGCAACTCGACGAAGCCCAGCGCTTCGATGTCTTGTCCGAGCAAGTCGCAATCATCCCCGCACTGTTCGACTTCTCGAATGTCGTTGTCAGTGCATCCACCGCCATCAGCCTCGGGCTTCCCCCCATCAGCAACCAGGAACACATCGCCGAATCCACCCAGAACCTGGAACTGCACGCAGACTCGGCGAAGCTGAGCGCCCCGATCGCCGAGCGGATCACACAACTCATCGCCGACGGCCGAACGATCTACGACAATTCCCACAGCAGCGGCATGTCGACCGAAGAACTCGGACAACACACGATCGATTTCCTGATCCGATGCGAAGCGGCCTTCCGGACCGTCCTCGATCTCGCCGAGAACACAGAGATACTGACTGCCGGCACCAACATGCTCAACGCGTGGAATGCTCAGCGGACACTTCTCGACCAGGCAAACGCACTCGCCCTACTCGGCCGCAACCCCGAGGCCGCACACATCATCACTGAGAACGCTCTGAACGTCGAGGAGTCCACTCTGCTCCTCCTGCAAGACACTTCGCTCGACCAAGGTAAGCTCGACGAACTGCTCAGCAATCTGGTACTCCGGCAGACCCAGCTCGCCGACCTCGTTTCCGGTCGGGGCACCGAGGCACAATTGAACGACGCAATGCTCGCGGCATTCGTCCCGTATCAAGATATGAACGGCCTCGCGATCGTGCAGATCACCACCACGCTGGACCAACTCATCTCGAGCAGTCGAACAACCGCGATCCGAGACGCAGCGATCATCGCCGCGATCCTTGTGACTGCTCTTATCGTTGCTCTGGCCGTCGCCCGAGCGCTGTCTCGTCCGCTTCGGCGGTTGCGCGACAGCACCCTCGCGTCCGCACACGATGAGCTTCCTGCTGCCATCGCAGCCATCAAGGACGGCGCAGATATCGATACGGTTCGGCTCGCGCCGATCGATCTGCACACCACCGAGGAAATCGGAGAACTCGCCCGCGCAGTCGACTCGATGAACTCCGAAGCGATCCGCCTGGCCGGCGAGCAAGCGCATCTGCGCCGGCAGGTCGCCACGATGCTCGAGACCCTGGCCAGACGTCACAAAACTCTTGTCGAACAGCAGCTCTCACTGATCGAATCACTCGAATACCGAGAAAAGGACCCGCTCCGGCTGCAAAGTCTGTTCTCTCTCGACCACCTCGCCGCACGCATCCTCCGCACCGGCGATTCGCTTCTCGTGCTCGCCGGTTCGCGTTCCCGCGTCCGTACCGCTCCTACTCCACTCAACGACATCCTGCGCGGCGCCGTGTCGCAGGTCGAGAACTACCAACGCGTCCGCATCGGCAGGACGCCCAGTGGTTATCTCGTCGGTGTCGCCGTTTCCGACGTAGTCCATCTACTTGCCGAACTTGTCGACAACGCACTGCGCGCGTCGCCGCCGACGTCACCGGTGACCTTCGAGTTCTCGACGGCAGTCGGAGGAGGTCTCCTGCTCGAGATCGCCGATTCCGGCATCGGTGTACCCCCCGAGACGCTCGACGACATCAACAACCACCTCGCCGCGGGCAACGACGCCGAGTTCTTCGCTCCGCGTCAGATGGGTCTGTACGTCGTCGGGCGACTCGCCGCGCGCAACGGGATGAGCGTGCGACTTCGACCGACGTTCGATTCCGATACCAACGCCGGCATCACCGTGTCGGTGTATTTTCCTCCGCCACTCCTTGTCGACGTCGGATATGCCGTCCCCGAGCAAATGATGGAACGCCCCCGCCGACTGCCCCGCCACGATGACCGGACGCAACATCACGGTGAACCGGAAAGCGCTCGATGAGAGGGAACTCATCCGAAACGATGCTCGAACACACTTTCCGACCCAACCAACCACTCAGAGGATTCATATGAGCAATAGAATTCGATTCGCCTTCGTCAAAGTATTCGTCGACAACATCGAAAAGCAGGCCGCGTTCTACCGTGCGGCATTCGGGATGGTGGAGAAGAATCGGCTCACAGTGGAGAGGGCTTCGATGCCGTCGAGGAGATCATCCTCACCAGCGGACGCGGCGATGATTCATCCCTGATCGTGTGGCGCTATATCGAGCGAGCAACCCCGCCGCCCGGCGAAGCCGTGCTCGGCTTCGATGTTCCCGATGTCGAGGCTGCGGTGCGCGCCGTCGAAGCAGCAGGAGGAACCGTCGACACACCGATCGATCGAATGCCGGACCTCGGGTTCGCCGTGGCATTCGTGAAAGACCCGGAAGGCCACCTCATCGAAATTGCACAGAGTCTGTAGAGGTGTCACCGGTATACGACCGAAACCGGCATTGCCTGGTGATCACGCGTGCCCTGGTCAAGCGCCGTTGTCGGCGAGTGCCTGGTAGAGCGAGGCGACCGAGGGAAGCGGCCTGCGTTCTTATACCTGTCTCGTTGGCCAGCTTCTCCGCGGTGTGGAATCCATAGGCCCGGCGGACCGAACCTTGGTGCCGAGTCCCTCGTGACGCCCGTTGGACAACCCACGGCTCCAGTAGAGAGAAACGGTGATACACAGCACGTTACGAACCCGCAATGCGCCGACCCCGCAGCTGTTCCATCGAGTGGAAGATCCAGGCGAGCAGACCTGATTGCCCGCCCTGTGGAACACGGGTTTCGTTCCCACCTGGAGGCGTGTCCTAATCAGGAACAAAGCGAATTCCTACGCGGAGCAGCTTCCGATCACTTGTGTGCCCGCCGCGCCGCCCGCCCACCGAACGGACCCCAACGGAGATAGGTTATGACCGTACCGGACTACACCCGAAAGAACCTGTTCATCGGCGGCCGATGGTGTGCACCGCAGTCGTTGGACGTCCAGCACCTGCACGAGGCTGCGACTGGTAAGCCACTCGGCACCACACCTCTCGCAGGTGCTGCCGACATCGACCGTGCGGTGCATGCGGCACGCACGGCGTTCGACTCGGGGCCGTGGCCGACGATGGCGGTATCCGAACGTGCCGACATACTTCGTGCGTATGCCGCCGAACTCGAATCGCGAGGCGACTTCACAGCCGAGCTGGTCAGTCGGGAGAACGGAATGCCCTCGCTGGTGTCCCGAGGCGCCAACGTCACGTCCCCGGTCACCATCATGAACCAGTACGCGAATCTGGTCGAGACGGGGATACTCGAGGAGACCCGCCCCAGTTCCCGTGGTTCCACGATCGTGCGGCGGGTGCCGATCGGCGTCGTGGCAGCGATCGTGCCCTGGAACTTTCCACAGTTGATCGCCGCCGCAAAAATCGCTCCCGCCCTCGCGGCCGGTTGTACCGTGGTCGTGAAGCCGTCACCGGAAACCGCGCTGGACGCGTTCGTGCTCGCCGATGCTGCCGAAGCTGCGGGGCTACCCGACGGCGTCTTGAACATTGTTCCCGCCGAACGTGACGTGAGCGCAGCGCTGGTCGCCCATCCGGGTATCGACAAGGTCTCGTTCACCGGTAGTACAGCGGCGGGCCGTCACATCGCCGAAGTCTGCGGTCGGCTCGTCCGGCCGGTCACGCTCGAACTCGGCGGCAAATCGGCATCCATCGTTCTCGAGGACGCCGACATCGACGTCTTCGCGGCAAACCTGATGGCGGTTTCCTTCATCAACAACGGGCAGACGTGCGTTCTGCACTCGCGTATTCTCGCGCCGCGCTCGCGTTACGACGAGGTGGTGGAGGTAGTGGCCGCAGCCGCCCGCGGACTTGTGGTCGGCGACCCTCTCGACCCGAACGTCACCTGCGGCCCGATGGTGTCGCAAACTCATCGCGAGCGCGTCCTCGGTCATATCCGGTCGGCACGTGAATCCGGGGCACGTCTGGTCACCGGTGGACACGCGCCCGATGTTCCGGGATGGTTCGTCGAGCCGACCGTCTTCGCCGACGTCGATCCGCGCAGTCGCCTCGCTCGCGAGGAGGTGTTCGGCCCCGTTCTCGCGGTCATTCCGTACGAAGACGAGGACGAGGCCGTGGCGATCGCGAACGACAGTGTCTATGGACTTGCGGGATCCGTCTGGACTCGGGACGAAGAGCGAGGCGTCGCCCTTGCGCGCCGAATCCGCACGGGCACCTTTGGAGTCAATTACTACCAGATGGACTTCGGTGCACCGTTCGGGGGAATGAAGGACAGCGGACTCGGGCGTGAGTTCGGGCCCGAAGGGCTCGATGCCTTCGTTGAATACCAATCCATCTACACCGGATCCCGAGACCGGAAGGTCGAAGAATGAAGGCGCGCGCGGCGGTACTGCGGGGCCCTGGTGAACCCTGGTCGGTCGAAAAGGTCGACCTGGACGATCCCCGAGCCGGCGAGTACTCGTCAACTGACAGCAAGCGGACTGCGCCATTCGGACCAGCACTTCAGCGACGGGACCAATTCGATCGGATACCCGTTCATCGGCGGGCACGAGGGTTCCGGAGTAGCCAGGAGACCCAACCCTGCCGATGCACTCACGTCCTCGGATTTCTCTTTCCTGAAGTCCGTTCTCCTCGTCGTCCCACCCCGTGCACACGGGGTGGGACGTGACGTCAGCGGCTTCTGTTTACTGCACGTCGATCGGGGCATCGGCCGGGTAGCGGCGCGGTGCCATCTTGTAGAACTCGGTCAGTTGCGCCACGAATGCCGTGTCGTTCATCGGGTCGCTCGGTTCGTCGACGACTGCTCCCTTTGCGCGCATGTCGTCGATCAGCATTCCGAAGACCTTCTCGCGGGTGAGGTCGTCGGTGTGGTCCTGGTAGCGCTTGACATCGTCGAGGTCGTCGAACAACAACGAGGTGTAATGCACGAGCAGACGCATCTCGTCCACGCCGAAGCGGCGGATTTCCTCGTCACCGTTGCGGACCGACCATTCGTCATCACCAACCGGGTGCAGCTCGGTAGCGAGGTCCAACTCGGGATAATCGCGCTGGTCCCTGGCGCCGTTGGCTTCTCGGCGGTGATACATCCGAGAATTGTCGGTCAGGAACGCAGTGTTCCAGAACGGTGCTGCGATCCGTGCCGGGTCCTCGTCCGGACCGTCGGGCCAGTAAGTGAAACCGCCGTCCACATCGGACTTGTTGAAGTACGTGAGAACCTGCGCCGACTTGACCTCCCACTCGTCGAAGAGACCGCACTTCGACATGATCGCGAGAAGCCAGATCGGTGTGTTGAACAGACCCATGCCGCGGAACACTGCGGTGTCGAAGTGACCGGCATCGAAGCTGTGCGACGGCCCGCACACGTTGAACAGAAGGTTGTGCACCATGCCGTATTTCGCCCCGTGCAGCGACTTCGCGGTGTCGAGAAGCTTGCTTCCGAAGTAGATGTCCTGCAGTTCAGGATGGAAGACGACACCTTCGTTACCGAGGAACCCTCGGAACACGGGTGCGACGAAGTCCGACAGCTTCGCATCGGCCTTCCGGTCTCTACCACCCGAAATCGCCAGATACTCCTCGGTGGACGAAAAGTGATGCGCGAGGATCAGGCGCCACGGGCCGTTCTCACGAATCACCGAGAAGATCGTCTCGATCTCCTCTGGTGTGTAGAAGTTCTCGATCAGGAAGGTGGCGCAACGGGGATCATCGGATGGCGTTCGATGGTCGTCATGGGGACTCCTCTCTACCGCCGGAGGTGATCCGGGCGGGGGGTCATGATCCGCATCACGGTAGGCATCGTCGGCAGTACCTGCCCAGGACGGATTCCATGGAGCGGGACATTCTCCTGATATATCCGGCCTCTCGCCTGCCGGCAGGATCGCCCGCTGTATGGAACACAGGTTCGTCCGGTGCGCTCGCTCGTGCCTAATCGACAGAGAAGCAGTGCTTTCGTAGGCAACGGGAAGGGTGACGGATGAAGACTCGCGCAGCGGTACTGTGGGGACCCGAGAAACCGTGGTCGGTCGAAGAGATCGACCTCGACGAGCCGCGGACGGGAGAGGTACTCGTCCGGATGACCGCGAGCGGACTGTGCCATTCGGACGAACACTTCAGAGACGGAACGAATTCCATCGGATACCCCTTCATCGGCGGACACGAGGGTCGGGGGTCGTCGAGCAGATCGGCCCGGGCGTCACCGACCTTGTCCCCGGCGACCATGTCGTCTTCAGCTTCATACCTGCCTGCGGTAAGTGCCGCGCCTGCGCCAGGGGAATGTCGAGCGTATGCGACAGCGGTGCGCAGATCGGCCTGGGAACCCAACTCTCGGACGGCACCTCCCGGCACCGCGTACGAGGCCAGGACGCCCGGCTGATGTGTGTCGTGGGCACATTCGCCGAGCACACCGTGGTCAACGTTGCATCGTGCGTGAAGATCACCCCCGACATACCACTCGACAAAGCGGCCCTCGTCGGCTGCGGCGTCCCGACCGGCTGGGGCTCGTCGGTCTACGTCGGCAAGGTCACGTCAGGCGATTCCGTGGTGATCCTGGGGATGGGCGGCGTCGGATGCGGGGCGGTTCAGGCGCGGCACTGTCCGGTGCACGACACGTCGTGGTTGTCGATCCGTCACCGTTCAAGCGTTCGGAGGCGAAGCGATTCGGCGTTACACACACCGCCGAGACGGTCGACGAAGCCCGGACTCTCGTTCAGGAATTGACCTGGGGTGCATGGCAGACGTCGTCGTCATCACTATCGGCGTGATGACCGGGCGAGATCTCGCTCCGGCGATGTCCTTGCTCGGTAAGGGCGGGACCTGCGTTCAGGTCTCGGTCGGCGACCCGGCCGAGACGACAGTGGATTTGAGCCTGATCGACCTGACGTCCATGCGAAAGACGATCACGGGTTCGTGGTACGGAAATGCGAATCCCCGGTCGGACATTCCGCTTCTCCTGCGCATGTACATGGAGGGGAAGATTCTCCTCGACGACATGATCACCAAGACGTACACGTTGGACCGGATCAATGACGCTTCGACGACCTTCGCCGCGCCGAGACCATCAGAGGAATGATCCTGTTCTGAAGCGAGGACGGCGGCCCTCGTCGGGTGTGCCCACGTGGCAGTAGGCGGGAACGAAGATTCGAACCGCCTACTGCCCACCGAAGTCAGTCGAGCTGCTTGCGTACCCTGTCGACCCGGTCCTGCCAGTAGTCCAGCCATTCCGGCGACGGGAAGATGTGCGTCTTGCCGGCTGCCATGGCCGCGACGACGAGGTCTGCTACGTACTCGGTCGAGACCCCCTGGTCGATGTCGCTGTTCACCTGCTCTCGCAGTTCCTCCAGTTTCGGGTCCGCCTGTGCTCGCGGTACATGCCCGGCCGGCGCATTGCGCTCGTCGTTGCGGATGGCTGTCGCAGTGTAGGCCGGGCACAACACCGCGACACCGACGTGCGGAAACTCCGTGGCGAACTCGTGCGCCATACTCTCCGAGAGCGCGACCACGGCCGCTTTCGACGCGATGTACGGGTGGAGGGGTGCGGTGGTCGTGAAACCGGCCATCGACGCGGTGTTCACGATGTATGCCTCCTCCTGAGCGGCCAGCAGGGGAAGGAATATGTTGCAGCCGTTGACAACGCCCCACAGATTGACGCCGAGCGTCCATTCCCAGGTGGCCAGGCTGGTGGTTGCGAATCTCTGCATTCCGCCGACTCCGGCGTTGTTGCAGAGAACGTGCACCGCCCCGAAACGCTCCATGGTGGCGTCGGCGAGCGCGCGGATCGAATCGGCGTCGGCGACATCGGTCCGGACCGGCAGTACCTCGCCCAGGGCGCCGAGTTCGGTGGCCGCCTCGGCGAGATCTGTTTCATCGAGGTCGGCGATGACGACCTTCATTCCTTCCTTCAGGAATCGAGTGGCGAGGCCACGGCCGATCCCGTTTGCACCGCCGGTGACGACGGCAACGCGTCCTGCGAGTTCCTTCATGATTTTTCCTTCGCTGAGGGGAACATCCCGGATCGATGTTCCGGTGTGCGATGTCGGGGTCAGAGCTGGCTTCGGACCTTGTCCACGCGCTGTTGCCAGGCCTCGAACCATTGGGGGTGGGGGAAGATGTGCGTCTTGCGGGCCGCCATACCGGCGACCACCATGCCGGCGATCTCTGCGGGAGATATCCCTTCCTGTTCCAGCGTGCTGTAGACGGATTCGCGTCGTTCGTTGAGCCTCGGGTCGGCTACAGCACGCGGAATGTGTCCGGGAGGAGCGTTGCGTTCGTCGTTGCGTATCGACGTGGACGTGTACGCCGGAGACAGCACCGCGACACCCACGTGCGGGTACTCGATCTCGAACTCGTTCGCCAAGCACTCGGACAGGGCCACCACACCGGCTTTCGTCGCCTTGTAGGTTGCCTGGTACGGACCCGACGTGAAGCCTGCCATCGATGCGGTGTTGACGATGTACGCTTCGTCCTGCGCCGCCAGGATCGGAAGGAATATCCGGCAACCGTGCACGACACCCCACAGATTGACTCCGATCGTCCATTCCCATGTCGCCTGGCCGACGGTGTCGAAGCGTTGAGTCCCGCCGACACCTGCGTTGTTGCACAACACGTGTACCCCACCGAACCGGGCAACCGCAGCATCCGCGAGCGATTGAACCGAGTCTTCCCGCGACACGTCCGTCGTCACGGCAAGGACCTCACCCGAGGCGGCCAGCGACTGCTCTGCTCTCGCAAGATCCTGCTCGTTGATATCGGCGATGACGACCTTCATGCCTTCCTGCAGGAATCGCTCCGCGAGACCCAGTCCGATACCGTTCGCCCCGCCGGTGACGACGGCAACGCGGCCGCGCAGATCCTTCATGCTGCTCCTCATGGTTTCGTACGCCACAATTCGGAAAACTCCGAAAAACGTTCTCTTCCATAGAGGTATTCGGACGAGCGCTGGGCCATCCGACCACCCACTCAGTGGAACAACTCGTTCTGGCGGTGCTGCGGTACGTGACCTAATGCACCTGTGGCCTTCGGTTCTTGCGTCCACCATGTCCGTTTGCCGGTTACACCGAGGAGTGTGCTGTGAAGATTCGACCCCGCCTTGTGACGGCCGCCGCGATCGGCGCCGCTGTCACCCTGTTCGTGTCCGCCTGCGGTGGCGAGGCTGCATCGCCTGCCGGGCCGGCGGGAGAGCCCGTACGCGGTGGAACTCTGGTGTACGCGTTCAACACCGAATCACAATCCGTCGATCCCGCGACCTGCGCAATCGGTATCGGTGTCGCTCCGTGCCAGGCCGTGTACGGCGCGCTTCTCAACTACGACTTCGACACCGGCGAAATCGAGCCGGGAATGGCGGAGTCGTTCACCACCGAGGACGGAAAGACCTGGACGCTGAAGCTACGTCCAGGCCTGACTTTCACCGATGGCACCCCGTTCGATGCAGCTGCCGTCGCATTCAACTGGATCGCGCTCTCGATCCCGCGTTGCTGTCGCCGAGCGCCGCCGTCGCCAAGACGATCGACTGGGAGGTCGTCGACCCTACAACGCTCTCGGTCACTGCCCAGGATGTGAACTACCAGCTAGATTTCGGTCTCACCGAAGCACTCGCCTATATCGCCTCGCCCACCGCGATCAAGGAGAAGGTCCTGACTTCGGCAGCAACCCGGTCGGCGCGGGACCGTTCACCCTCACCTCCTGGGCGCGCGGCACCGAGATGACCCTCGACCGCAATCCGGGCTACTGGGACCAGCCTCGGCCCTATGTCGACCGCCTCGTGCTCAAGACGATTCCCGCCGACGACCAGCGTTTCAACGCTCTGCAAGCCGGTGAAGTCGACGTCATGGCCGTCACCGTGCAGAAGTACGCCGACCGAGCCGAGAGCGCCGGCATGAACGTCGTTCATGCTCCGATTCTCGGCGGAACCGGGGTACGTCTCAGTCACCGTGGTGCCCTCGCCGATCCCGATGTGCGCACCGCGATTGCGAAACTGATCGACAACGAGCAGATCATGAACGCCGTCTATCCCGGCGAACCGGTGGCTACCGGCTTCACACCCGAAGACAGCCCGCTCTACGATCCGGCTTCGGCGTGGCCTGCGCCGGATACTGAAGGCGCGCAGCGGCTCATCGACGATTATCGCGCCCGTACCGGCAGCGGCGACCTCGAGCTGACCTACGTTCTCACCGCCGGGAGCCCGGTGTTGAGCCAGACCGCCGAGTTGATCCAGTCCCAATTGCAGCAAGTCGACGGCCTGCGCGTGCGCATCGTCCCCCTCGAGGCGCGGCCTTTGCCGGCGCGATGACGTCCGGCGACTACGACTGATCGTCAGTGGTCTGGGTGGCGCCCATCCCGACAATCTCAACAAGGTCTTCCGGACCGGAGGGTCGTCCAACAATTCCGGCTACTCGAACCCGACGGTCGACGACGCTCTCGACCTGACCCACACTTCGAACGATCCGGCGACGGTGGAGAGCGCCTACAAGACCGCCATCAACGAACTGGTCGACACCAACGCATACCGCTTCTGGCGCCATGCCCGGACCGACCTGATCAGCCCGTCGAACGTGCACGGAATCGAACCGGCATACCAGTACTGGTTCCGTCCTGAACTGGCCTGGGTGCAATGATGCGTCATGCCGTAGCACGACATCTCGCGAAACTCGTTGCGGTGCTCATCTTGGTGAGTGTCACGACATTTGTTCTGCTCGAGACGATTCCCGCGACCGTCTCGCTTCCGTGCTCCCCGAGGCGCAACACCGGAGATGCGTGCGGCTGCCGAAGAGCGGTTCGGTCTGAACGGATCACCTGTAGAGCGATTCTTCGGATGGCTCGGCGGCGCCCTGCAGGGCGATCTCGGACGTTCCATGCAGTCGCAGGTTCCGGTGACCGAGTCGATCCTCGAACGACTTCCCGTCACCATCGAGCTGGCCACGCTGTCCATCGTTCTCGCGCTACTCGTCGCGATCCCCGTCGGCATCTACTCGGGATATCGACCCGGCGGCATCGTCGATCGCATCGCGACGTTCCTGTGCTCGATCACCCTGTCGATTCCGAGCTTCCTTCTCGGTGTGCTGCTCGTCTTCGTCTTCGCGGTGACGCTGGGTGCGCTGCCGGTGACCGGGTGGACACCACTGTCCGAAGGATTCGTGCCGCACGTGCGCGGTCTCATTCTCCCGGTCGTGACACTCGCCGCCGTCGAAACCGTGGGATTCATCAGACTGCTCCGAAACGACATGGTGGCCACACTGCAGCAGGATTTCGTCCTGTCTGCCCGTGCTCGAGGACTGTCCACCCGGCGAATCCTGCTGATACACGCGCTGCGCCCGTCGGCGTTCTCACTGCTGACCGTGATGGGCGTATCGCTGGGTCGTCTGATCGGGGGAACGGTGATCGTCGAGACGCTGTTCTCGCTTCCCGGTCTCGGCACACTGGTGATCACCGCGATCACCGGACGGGATTTCCTGCTGGTGCAAGGAATCGTGCTGGTGGTGGCCGTGGCATACGTGTTGCTCAATGCCCTTGTCGACCTGACCTATCCGCTCCTGGACCCGAGGGTGAGGGCGTCGTGAGCCATAGTCTCGACAAACCCGGAGCCGTCGTCGCGGACGAGTCGGTTCCCGTGCTCGACACGCCCGGTGAGAGCACGCCGGTGGACGAATTCGATCCGCCTCCCGCCGCAACAGAACTGATCGGGCGACGTCGACGACGTCGACGCGATATCGGTGCGCTCCTGGGCGGGTGCTGGCTGGTCCTGATCGTGCTCGCGGCGGTGTTCGTCGACCTGCTTCCGCTACCTGCTCCGGACGCGATCGGCGACCTGTACTCGCTACCGCCCTTCCAGGACCCCGGGCACATCCTCGGCACCGATCAACTCGGCCGCGATCAACTCAGCCGTGCCTTACACGCGCGCGGGTCTCATTGTCGGTGGCGATCGGCGCGACACTGCTCGCCATGGTTATCGGCACGGCAGCCGGCCTCATCGCAGGCTACTTCCGTCGCGCATTCGACGTGGTGTTCGATCTGTCCACGAACACGATCCTCGCCTTTCCACCGCTGATTCTGCTGATCGCCCTCGTAGCGCTGCGAGAGCCGAGCGCGGTGACACTCGCAATCGGTCTCGGGGTGGTGGGTGCGCCGACGTTTGCACGCATCACTCGTGCCAATACCATCGCCTACGCGGAGCGCGAGTTCGTCATGGCGGCGAAGTCCATGGGGTCGACCAGCGCCCGCATTCTCCGCCGCGAGATCCTGCCCAATGCTCTTCTGCCGGTGGTGTCGTTCGCCACCGTCGTCGCGGCCACGCTCGTCGTGGCCGAGGGATCGCTGAGCTTTCTCGGGCTCGGTGTTCCCCCGCCGGCCCCCAGTTGGGGCGGGATGATCGCGGCGGGACGCGAAAGCCTCTACGAGAATCCGGCTCTGGTGCTCGTCCCCGGCGTGTTCTTCTTCCTCACGGTCTTCTCCCTCAACCGTGTCGGCGACTGGGCGCGCGGACGAGTCGGACGGGAGTCGTCGCTGTGACCGTCAACGGAAAGGACATCGGTGCCGTGACCCAGGTACTGCAGCGACCACAGGAGACCGATGCACCGACGTTGTCGGTGACCGACCTGCGCGTCTGGTTCGATACGCCGCGCGGCATGGTGCGAGCGGTCGACGGAGTCACCCTCGACGTCGCGCCGGGTCGCACACTCGGCATCGTCGGAGAATCCGGCTCGGGCAAGTCGGTGTTGTCGCGGGCGGTGATGAATATCCTCGCCCCCAGTGCGGTAGTGCTGCCGGGCTCACGCATCGAGTTCGAAGGACGCGACACCGCCGCACTCGGGCGCGATGAGGCCCGCAAGCTCTGGGGTGCGCAACTGGCGATGGTCTTCCAGGATCCGATGACCTCGCTCACCCCCGTGCTGACGATCGGTGCGCAACTCACCGAAACGCTGCGCCGGCATCTGCCGCTGAACAGATCCGATGCGCTGGCCCGAGCCGAGGAACTGCTCGACCTGGTCGGAATACCCGAGCCGCGCAAGCGACTGAAGCAGTATCCGCACAATCTGTCGGGAGGAATGCGTCAGCGCGTGGTGATCGCTTTGGCGTTGGCGTGCTCCCCTCGCCTGTTGATCGCCGACGAGCCGACGACAGCGCTGGATGTGACGGTGCAACATCAGATCCTCACGCTGCTCGAGCGTCTGCAACGCGAGCAGGGCATGGCGATGGTCCTCATCACGCACGATCTCGGTGTCGTCGCGGGTCGATCCGACGAGATCGCCGTGATGTATGCCGGCCGCGTCGTGGAGCAGGCGCCGACCACGGTGCTCTTCCGCGAAATGCGGCATCCGTATACACGCGCACTGGTCGGATCGATCCCGCGGATCTCGGATCCGAGCCACACTCGGCTGCGTGCGATTCCGGGTCGCCCGCCGACGGTTGTCGACCCTCCGCCAGGATGTGCATTCGCGGCGCGCTGCCCGCATGCCCGGCCACGCTGCCTTGTGGAAACGCCGACGCTGAGCGCGGAGGGCACGGCCGGTGATCGACATCGCCACGCCTGCTTCTTCCCCGTCGGTACCCCCGCCGGCGCGGACGCGTGGACGACCAATCTGAACGAAGGAAAGACCGCCGCAGGTCTTCCCGTGGATTCGAGGAGCGTGCTGTAGATGGCAGGAACAGGAACCGCGCACCTGCGCGACGCAGACAACGACGACCTGCTGCTCACCGTGCGTAATCTGGTGGTGGAGTACGACACCGGACGCGCCGGAAAGGTACATGCGGTGTCGGACATCAGTTTCGATGTCAAACGCGGTGAAACACTCGGCGTGGTAGGCGAATCGGGCTGCGGCAAATCGACCGTGGCCAAAGCGGTCATGCAGCTCCCCCAGCCCACATCGGGTGAGGTGAAATTCAAGGGTGACGATCTTGCCGCGATGTCCCCGCGCGAACTCCGGTCTGCGCGACGCACCCTTCAGATGATCTTTCAGGACCCCATTTCGTCTCTCAATCCGTTACGCAAGGTGCGGCACATCGTCGCCGAAGGACTCGATGTGGCCGGCGGCCGCAGCCGGGCGGAGAAGCAGGCGATGGTCGACGACATTCTCTCCGTAGTCGGACTCGATCCGGATGTCGCGGGAGACCGGCGACCGCACGAGTTCTCGGGTGGTCAATGTCAGCGAATCTCCATTGCCCGCGCCATGGTAGTGGAGCCCGAGCTGGTGATCTGTGACGAGCCGGTGTCCGCACTCGACGTGTCGGTACAGGCCCAGATCCTCAACCTCCTCGAGGACATGAAGGAACGCTACGGCCTCACGCTGTTGTTCATCGCCCATGATCTCGCTGTGGTCAAGAATGTCAGCGACAGAGTCATGGTCATGTACCTGGGAAAGGTATGCGAGGTCGCCTCCCCGGATCTGCTCTACGCCGAACCGCTGCATCCGTATACCGAGGCGCTGCTGTCTGCGATCCCTGAACCCGATCCGATGTAGTGCCGTGGAGATCACCCTCTCCGGTGACCTGCCCTCCCCGATCGCTCCACCAGTGGCTGCCGCTTTCGCACGCGATGTCCACGGGCAGAGTCGATCTGTGCCGAGCAGGAGCCGCAGATCCGCGAGGTGCGACCGAAGCACTTCGTCGCCTGTCATCTGACGTCCTGAGGGGGATCTGAACAACGGTGGGCCCGGTCTGGAACGCACCGGAAGTCGGCGACGTCGGTCTCCCGATCAATGGGATGCGCGCTCTCATCGATGCCGTACGGGCCTACCGTGAAGTCGATGCCGATTGTGAGGAAAAGTCGACGATCACACATCTCACGTCGCGAATCCCTGTGGTTGCGAGGTGATCGCGGCAGGTGCAGCCCTGCAACACCTCGGTCCAGTGACTGTCCGACGACCTCGGCCCCCGACTTCAGCAATCGAGGTGTTATCCACGCCCGCTCAGCGTCCGTCCGGCTCGCTCTGCTTGCTGTGGCAACGTTCGTCGTCACGACGAACTCCCTGAACATCGCGGGACTGCTTCCGAATATCGCCGAAGCACTCGATGTGCCTATCGGCAGTGTGAGCTATGGGATCACGGCGTACGCACTGGTCGCCGCGATCGCCTCTCCGCTGTTTGCTTCCGTCTTCTCTCGCCGCTCCCGAACCGCCGTCCTGGCCACCGGCCTCGTTGTCGTTGCCGTCGGCACGTTGGTGGCGGCAGCGGCGCCGAGCCTCTCCTGGTTCATCGGTGGTCGTGCGCTCTCCGCGTTGGGCGCCGCAGCCGTGGTGCCGGTGGCTATGGCAGTGGCG
>BBEG01000066.1 GCA_001312645.1 Rhodococcus sp. JCM 9791 | reverse complement strand
GAAGCGGACCTGAAAGTCGGCCCAGCCCAGCTCGTCCTTGATCTGCTTGTAGCTGTGTTCGATCCAGTGTCGGATGCCGTAGATCCGGCTGATCTCTTCCAGGTCCGTAGCCGGGTGCGGACTCGCGGCCGCGGAGCCGGGCACATCTCGGCCTTACTGGCAACGGCAATGACGTCGCAAGGGACATATCGGGAGGACTTCGCGGCCGCACCTTCGGGCTAGGAACGTCTCCACCATGAGGAGCGATCCTCTCGAACAGGTATAAATCGAATCGCAGGAAACCTAGGCCATTTCTCGCCAACCACTGCTACGTTCCCCACAAACGCCTACTTCAACGTCCAGTCCACACAGGCTGCCTCTTCTCAGCAAATGCCGTCGAACCCTCGACAGCGTCCGCCGAGGTAAACACCGGACGCGTAATTTTCATTTGCCTAGCGAACGCTTCGTCGTCTGGCCAAGACCCAGACTTGACGATAACCTCCTTCGAGGCTGCGATGCTAGCGGCCCATTCGCAGAAACTCGCCTTGCCAATGCCAACGCCCCCTCGAACGCCTCACCGGCGGCAGTAAGCGAGTTGACGAATCCCCATTGGTGTCCGTCTTCCGCACTGAAATTGTCGCCGGTAAGGGCGAGTTCAAGCGCCTTTTGGTATGGGATCCGCTTGGGAAGCCGCAGCAATCCGCCGCTGGCAGCGACGAGTCCTCGCTTGACTTCGGGAATACCGAACTGGGCTCCACTGGATGCGATCACCAGGTCGCTGGCGAGCACTAACTCCATTCCACCGGCAAGCGCGTAGCCTTCAACAGCAGCAATGAGTGGCTTCTGCGGTGGGGTTTCCGTGAACCCTAGTCCTCGTCCGGGCACCACGATCTTCTCGCCTGATGCGAAGGCCTTGAGGTCCATACCCGCACAGAAGTCTTTGCCTGTTCCTGTGAGAACTCCGACTGACAGGTCAGGGTCGGCATCGAGCTCGTCGACCGCAGCGGCCAGTCCGTAGCTCGCCGAGCGATTGATGGCATTTCGTGCCTCGGGTCGATTTATCGTGATCACCAGGATGTTGTTTCGGCGCTCGACGAGGACATCATCGGTCATGGAATTCCTTCAGCTATCTATGATTACAGCCGGTGCGGGACCGGTCACCGTGGAGCCATGCGGATAGCACCATCGAGCCGGATCGTGTCGCCATTGATCATGGGGTTCGTAACGATTGCCTCGACGAGTTGGGCATACTCGCTGGGGTCTCCCAGTCTGTTGGGATGCGGGACCTGCGCGCCCAGAGACTTCTGAGCTTCGTCGGGTAGGCCACCGAGCATTGGGGTCTTGAAGAGTCCTGGGGCGATTGTCACGACGCGGATCTGCAGGGACGCCAGATCGCGGGCGATCGGCAGCGTAGCACCGACCACACCGCCTTTCGATGCGGAATATGCGGCCTGTCCGATCTGTCCGTCGAATGCCGCCACGGAGGCGGTATTGATAATGACACCGCGTTCCTCGCCCACGGCTCATTCTGCGACATCGAGTGAGCGGCAAGCCTGATGACATTGAATGTGCCAATGAGATTGACCTTGACGATCTTCTCGAAATAATCCAGCGGGAAGGGCCCGTTCTTACTCACGGTCTTGATCGCGTTGCCAATTCCCGCACAGTTGACGACGATCCGCAGCTGGCCATCGCGGTTGGCGAGCTTAACGGCCTCGGTAACGGAATCCTCGTCAGTGACGTTTGCTGCGGCAAATTCCACGGTTCCGCCAACTGCATCGAGCGCGTCCCTGTTGGCGGACGGGCGGTCGAGGGCAATCACTCGTGCGCCGGACTTGACCAGCGCTGTCACGGTTGCCAGTCCGAGACCAGATGCGCCTCCTGTCACGAGCGCTGATGTGCCTGATATCTCCATACTTGGCTCCTCCTATGGCAGCAGACGAATGGAACGAACCCTCACGGATTCGACTGATAGCGATTGACGTCAGTGTTCGATGCCGTGGCACGCTTGGAGCATTGCATCGAGGTCGGCGATCTTCACCCGGTCTGCTTGCCTCGTTGTTCCCAAAGCGATCTCGGCGGCGTCCAGGCGCAACCATGACTGCCAGTCGACAGGTCGCACGCACCGCCCATCCAGCAGCGTCGCCGGGTTGTCAAGTTCTGCGCGCCCCTGCATGAGGTGGGGAAGGTCGGCGAGGATCGTGGCTACTGTCTCTTCGGCATCGATTTTGTTGGTACCGATCACTCCGCTGGGCCCCCTCTTGATCCAGCCTGTGACATAGTTTCCCTGCAGCGGGCCCCATCTTGTAGCACTCGGCCTTATCGTTGGGAATGGTTCCGGTGCGGGTATCGAACGGCAGTCCCGGTACCGGATCGCCGGAATAGCCGATAGCACGGACGACCAGTCCCACGTCGAGAGTCTCGCGCTCCCCTGTTCCTACGATATTCCCAGTGCCGGAATATTCGTTCCGTTCGAGCACCAGCTTCAACCGCGGTATCACCCAGCAACTCCACGGGTGTGCGGAGAAATCGCAGGTGGATCCGCCGCGGCTTGCCCTCGCTGCACTCGCGATGTGCCCAGCTGCGCAGGATCTGGAGATTCTGCGACTGGCGACGGTCCGCCGATGCCGAGTGCTCCTCAGAGACGAGTAAGTCATCGTCGTGAACGAGGACATCTGCATTGGCAAGCTGTCCGATCTGGAGAAGCTCGGCCGGTGTGAATCGAACTTCGGCCGGACCTCGCCGAATGATCACATGGATGTCCGTAACTTTGCTTTCAGCAAGAGCTTCGAGCACGAAATCCGGTATATCCGTTGTTGCCATCTCTTCCGAACTCTTGGCCAGGACACGCGCAACGTCCAGAGCGACATTGCCGCCGCCTATGACCGCTACGCCCGGATGGGTCATTCGCGGAGTGAGTTCACGTTGGTCGATATGGCCGGAATACCATCCGACGAATTGCCCTGAGCCCATACTGCCGATCAGGTCTTCGCCTGGCACATCAAGTGTGCGGTCACGCGTACACCCTGTTGCGTGCACAACGGCATGATAGTGCCTTTGCATATCCTCAAGTCGAACATCTTGCCCTATATGAACGTTGCCGAAGAATCGCAAGTCATCGCCTGCAAAAGGCTTTTCCAGCAGCCTTGTCACGGACTTCATCTTTACATGGTCGGGAGCGACACCGTACCGGACGAGACCGAATGGGGTAGGCAATCTATCGAACACATCGACGCTTACGGGTGGGTCCGCGTCAAGCAGAGCTGCCGCAGCGTAGAGTCCCGACGGACCCGATCCTACGACGGCCACTCGCGGTCGCTGGATCACTGACTCCTGAGTGCTCACACGATCACTTCACACGCATCGGCAGGACCGAGACAATCGCCGCGTCGTGATTGATCTTACCGGCGGCGCGGCCACCATCACGAACGCTCGCCTCGACGAAGAAGGTTTCGTTGGCTGCGGTGTAGTCCGACAGTTCCTCAGGCACGAGGTCGATGTGGAAGACTGCCTCTTGCGGGCACGCCGGCTCGCATGCGCCGCAGTCGATGCACTCATCCGGATTGATATACAGCATCCTGCCGCCCTCGTAGATGCAGTCTGCAGGACACTGCTCCATGCAGGATTTGTCCATGATATCGACGCATCCCTCGGTGATTACATACGGCATGACTTCCTCCATGAAGATTGAGGTTCTGGGCAGTGTAGTTCTGTGTTACTTGCTGAGTGACGCACCGCCGCTGGCATCACACTGTCATCCACTTGCACTGGCGCTTGTCGTCCGGGCGCTTGGTTCAAAAGCGCACTAGAACGACGATCGACAGCGTTGTCGGTGTCGTGTCAATCTGGGTCGGCCCGCTCTCTCTGCGGCATCGAAACTGATTGCCGGTAAACGGCATACCGAACCCCCCGTGAACCAACGTGCCTAGCGCCGAGATCGCGGTTCCGTTCAGGTGCCCCAGCTGGCTTGCTGGGTCCGCTCGAATTCTTCCTGCAGCAAAGATTGTCAGGTCTCCGTCTTCTCGTACGCCGGTGCCACGCTGCTCGAGCAGAAGCGAGGATCCATCATCGTCTTCTAGGACCGCCCGGATATCTACTGCTACTACGCCTTCGGCATCACGGCTTGCCCAGTCGGTAGCCGATCGCACAACCCCGCTACATCCAGCGCCCTCGAAACGGCCACCGCGCGACTGCACGATCATGGCGTTTCCTCCGTCTCCATCAGAGATCAGCTTCGGCGCATCCACTTCGAAGTTGATATCGAAGAGATGTTCGGCTCCCACCAACGATCGGGTAGCGGCGGCGCGAAACGACGGGGTGACAGCTTCCCCTTCGGCATGCTCCGCGCCGCCCAGAAGCGGGCGCCATGGAACGTCGATCATTCCCTGCAGGTCCATCGCGAACTTGGTCGCGTTGTCTGCCGAATCCGGATTCAACATCAGGCTGATCTTGTGGCACCCGGATCCAGGCAGGGCGGCAATAGCGTGCGGCACTCCAGGCGACGCATACACGAACGAGCCAGCAGCAGCACGGCGCCATACACCGTCGCAATAGAACCCGTAGGTGCCGTCGACGATGTACCAGGCCTCGGCATACTCGTGTACGTGCAATGGCGCACGGGTCCGGGGTTTTTCAAACATCTCTACGACCTGCAATCGGCCGGCCGTGTCTTCCAGGGTCGCACGGATGAACATCGGCCGGTCATCTGAAGTGAATGCTCGGTGCGCGTCGTCTCTCGACTGGACCGGACTACCGACTCGGCTCGCCATTACAGGTCATCCCACCCTGGCGTGCCATCTGCCTCACCGTAGGCGACGGTGACACGTTTGACCCGCGTGCATCCTTCAATCGCGCCCTCTGCCATCGCGTTTCCAACACCGCTTGCTTTGAACCCGCTGAACGGCAGTGTCGGCCCGTAGGCACGGGCCGTATTGACCCAGACGTTGCCGGCCTCGACAGCGTCACTGATCCGCAAACTCCGTGGAAGGTTCTCGGTCCAGAGCATCGTCGCGAGTCCGTGAACAGTGCCGTTCGCAATCTCGATCGCCTCCTTCTCGTCAGCGAACGTCAGTACCGACAGGACCGGACCGAAAACCTCTTCTTGCGCGATACGGAAGTTCGGTTCGACGCCAGTAAGGATTGTGGGAGCAACGTAGCAACCTGCCGATCCCACACCGTCAGGCCGACCACCACCGGTCGCAATGGTCGCACCCTCGTTCCTCGCGATATCGATGTAGTCGAGGACTCGTTCGTACTGACGACGGAAGGCGAGGGGTCCGATGTGGTTGGCCTCATCGAACGGGTTTCCCACACGCACTTTCTCTGCCATGGCCGTAAGGCGTCCGACGAACTCCTCAGCGATATTCTCCTGCACGAGCAGGCGGCTTCCCGAGCAGCAGATTTGACCGGTGTTGGCAAATATCCCCCAGAGGGAGCCTCTCAACGCGCGTTCCATGTCTGCATCGTCGAACACGATGTTCGGAGACTTGCCACCTAGCTCGAGAGTGATCTTCTTGAACGTATCCGCAGCGGCATGGGCGATCTTCTGGCCAGTCTCGATCCCTCCGGTGAATCGGATACCACCGATACCCGGGTGGGACGCCAGCGCATGGCCGGCCTTTCCGCCACCGACAATCAGGTTGACGAGGCCGACCGGCATGCCGGCCTGCACTGTCATCTCCGCGATGATTCTCGACGACAGCGGTGACCACTCTGACGGTTTCACGATGACGCCGTTGCCGCAGGCCACTGCCGATGCGATTCGATGAACAGTACTCACCGCTGGTGCATTCCACGGGGTGATCGCCGCGACAACACCGAGAGCCTCGCGCTTGGTATAGGTCAGTTCTGTGGATGTGGTGGGGATCTGCTGACCAAGGATCTTGTCGACCGATCCCGCCCAGTACCGCGCGATGCGACCGAGCTGCGCTCCCTCGCCACGTGCTTCGCGGATCGCCTTGCCAGTATTGGTTGTATCGAGCGCCGCGAGTTCTTCTGCCCGCTCGTCGAGTAGCTGAGAGAACTTCCACAACGCATTTGCCCGGGCGGCGACCGAGAAGCTCTGCCACTCGCGTTGAGCGGCACCGGCAGCGGCGACGGCATCGTTCACGTCGTTCTCGTCCGCGAGTACGACTTCTGCGAGCTCTTCGTCCGTCGCTGGATTGGCGATTGTCATCGTCGATCGATTGGCGGTGGATCCGCTCCCGCCACCGATGTACGAGCTCGTTTGATTCAGCATCCTGGTCTGGCTCCTTTTGAAAACATTCCGCCGACTGCATATTTCCGAGAACCTATGGTCACTACACTTTAAAAGTGTGACCTCACGCACCTTTCTTGTCAATAGTCGTCGGGATCTCACATGCAGTCGATCGCGTTCGGGGGCTCCCGCACGGTGATCCACACGCGAACTCACGCCCTCGACCGCCTACGCACGGTTCAGCCGCATTCGGGTGATGCCGTTTGCAGCCGTGCACGTGCGGCCACATTGCACTCCCCTGTGGATCGCGGGTGAGACGTTAGTGGTGCCGGGTCCCATCTCACCGCCGGAGCTACTGCGTATCAGGTCGGATGTGTTTCCGCTGCACTGCGACGGGGCGCCAAGATCGTCACGCCCTGGGCGGCAGATGCCACCAGTGAGCCGTCTGCACCGACGATTCGAGCGGTGACAGTAGCGCGCTGGCCAGCCCGCACCTCCCGGGCCACCTCGAGCAAGTGCCATTGGTCGAAGTGCGGACTGCGATGAAACCACACCGAGTGGTCCGTGGTGACTGCACGAGAGGTCCTGCGCTCATCGGCGTCCATCGCCGCCAGGACAAGTCCGAGGTCCGAGGTGAAGGCAGCTGTGGCCCAGCCTTCTTCGTGATCATCGAGGCGGTGGGTCGCCGAACGAACCCACACGATGGTATTTCCTGCTGTTGCCGTCAGAGTCCTGCGGTACCCGGAGGTCAAGGTCGCTATAGTTCCACTTCGTGTGAAATATCGAGCGCTTCTCTAGCGAGTCGGAAGGTCCGAACGGCGGAGGTTCTACACACGGATGTGGTGGGGCTTCTTCTGCTGCCCCGAAGATCACGGTCACTTCGGCGACCGTCTTGTCGTCCTGGGTGATGCCGATTCTTCGGTGGCAGGAGCGCCCCCCGTCACGCAGCGAGCTCACCGAGAGGGTAACGGGCACGCCCTCTCGTCCTGGCGACAGGAAGTAGGCGTGCAGGACATGAGGGACCCACCCGTCGGGAACAGTTCGCAGGCCTGCTATCAGCCTGCGCGGAGAGTTGCCCACCGAATAGCCACCCATACCGATTCGTCTGGTGTCGCTGACGAACACTCCATCCGAAATGGGGCGTACTGCGTAGAAGGTATCCGCGCCCGAGGGGATGGTGGTCATGTGTGCGCCGGGAGTTGTAACTGCTGCGCTACCCGATCCCGATGCCATGCGGCGTCTCCCCAAGACCGCGACAGAGCCCATGAACGCTTGAGAAATAGCTGCAGATCGTATTCCTGTGTGTATCCGATCGCACCGTGACACTGCAATGCTTTGCGGCTGATGAGGGACACGGCGTCTGATGCCATGACCTTTGCCATCGAGACATCGCGGGTACGATTGACGTCATCGGTAGCCAGCGACCATGCTGCCCTGGTAACTGCCGGGCGGGCAAAGGTGAGCTGAAGAGCGGCATCGGCCAGATGATGTTTGATCGCCTGGAAGCTCCCGATCGGCACGCCGAATTGTTGTCGGCTCTTCACATACGCGACCGTGTCGTCGATCATTCGCTGTCCGAGCCCTAGCAGGAAAGCGGACGTTCCCCATGCTCCCCGATCGAAGGCCAGGCCGGTATCGGCCTCGATGAAGCTACCGGCGCCTGAGACTCGAGACGCTCCACGGCCGGGTCGACGGTGACCACGGGGGTGACGACGCAATCCTCGGTGGGTACGAGTTCGAAGCCCCCGTGCCGTCGCAGAAGAACGAAATCCGAATCTGCCATTCGGGGCACGAGTGGTCCGCCGAGGTCTGTCGTGACCATCGACTCTGAGGGTAGCCGATCACCGATCAGAGGCATTGCCACAACGGCGGTTTCCACGATCGGGTGAGGAAGCCCGAAGTACCCGGCCTCCTCGAGAAGCAGCACCAGCGATCTTTCGTCCAGCCCGAGTCCACCCTGATGCTCGGGCACGAGCACGGACAGTGCCCCGAGGTCGGCAAGCGCCGACCATACTGGTCGTTGAAGGGGACCGACAGACGCTTCTCGCAGGGTCGACGGTTCACACTTCTTGCTGAGCAGTACGCGAACTGCGTCCCGGAAGTCGAGCTGTTCTTGGTCGAAACCCCACCTCATGAACCACTCCTCGGAAGGCCGAGGAGACGCTCGGCGGCAATATTGCGTTGGATTTCGTTGGTGCCGGCATAGATGGGGCCGCTCAGCGAGAACTGCCAACCCCGGGACCAGGCGTGATCGATCTCGGCCTCGGGGCCGAGGACGTCGAGTGCGAGCTCGTGAAGTTCGATGTCGAGTTCCGACCACCACAACTTGACGAGACTGGTTTCGGCTCCCGGCTGCACGCCATCGATACTCGCGCTCGCTGTCTGCAGGGTCTGAAGCCGGTACGCTTCCGCCTTCATCCACGCGTCTGCGAGACGCGGAGCGAGGTGCGGGGATCGGACGGCCCCGTCATTGTTGCGCCAGAGCTCGAGCAAGTTGTCTGCTGTTGAGATGAACCGGCCGGGCGAGCGGAGGGTGAGGCCTCGTTCCGACGTCGTTGACGACATCGCAACCATCCAACCAGCATTGACCTCGCCGAGTACTGGGGACCCATATGCCAGCTCGTCGGGAAGAAAGGCGGAGTCGAAGAACACCTCCGCGAATCCTTCGTCCCCGTCGAGTCGGTTGAATCCGCGTACGCTGATCCCGGGGGTGTCGAGCGGCACGAGAAGGTATGTGAGACCTTTGTGCCGATTCTGTCCGCCGTCGCTGCGGAACAAGCCGAACAGGTGTGTGCAGAAAGACCCGCGGGTCGTCCAGGTTTTCTGTCCGTCGAGAATCCATCCACCGTCGACCTTCGTCGCCTTGCTTTTGACGTTTGCCAAATCGGATCCGGCGTTGGGCTCGGACCAGCTTGGCACCAGACGTCGGCAGTAGATGTCATCCGGGGAAGGATGTACTGCTTCTGTTGCGCAGTACCGTACTCGAGAAGTGCTGGGGCGAGGATGGCAATCCCATTCTGCGTGATCCGTGGTGGCCCGCCGGCGCGATAGTATTCTTCTTCGAAGATCAGCCATTCCCACAGTGTCGAGTCCCGACCACCAAACTCGCGAGGCCAACTGATTGCGGACCATCCGGCCTCGGACAGTGTCCTCTCCCAGTCAAGGTGCTGGGTGAACCCTTCACGAGTGTCGCCCGAGAGGATGGGTCCCTCGTGCCTGTCGTGCCAAGACCGGAGGTTATCCGTCAGCCACGTTCGCACTTCGAGCCGGAACGCATCGTCAGTGTCGCTCCATGTCAAGTCCATCATGATAATTCGTCCTTCCGGTCAACGAGACAAGAGAACGCTGGACCCATGCCCAAACAGGCCCTGGTTCACGGTGATTCCTGCGGACGCATTCTCGACCTGACGCCCGGTCGCTCGGCCGCGGAGTTGCCAGGTGATCTCGCAGACCTGTGCGATCGCCTGGGCCGGGACGGCTTCGCCGAAGGAGGCCAACCCCCCGGAGGGGTTGACCGGAATCTTGCCGCCGATGGTCGTCTCTCCGTCGCGGAGCAGTTTTTGTGCCTCGCCTTTTCCGCACAGGCCGAGGTGTTCGTACCAATCCAGCTCGAAGGCTGTGGACAAGTCGTACACTTCTGCGAGGCTCATGTCTTCAGGTCCCATTCCGGCCTCCTCGTAGGCGGCCGTCGCGATAAAATCGCGGAAACCTTCCGCCGGCGGAAGAACGGCGGCGGAGTCAGCCGAGATTTGCGGCAATTCGAGCATGGTGTTGGGAAATTTCGGTGTCACCGTGGATATCGCGCGAATCTGGACGGGTGAGTCTGCACCCAAGTGACGTCGTGCGAAATCCATAGACGTCAATACGATCGCGGCGCCGCCATCGGACGTCGAGCAAATATCGAGCAACCGTAGTGGATCCGCGACCATGGGAGAGGCGAGCACATCCTCTTCGGTAACCAGTTTCCGGTAGCGTGCATTCGGATTGTTCAACCCATGCCGTGCATTCTTCACTTTCACCTGGGCGAAGTCCTGGAGAGTGGCTCCGTAGAGCTCCATCCGGCGTCGCGCGTACAGGGCGAAATAGGATGGGTTCGTGGCTCCGAACAGTCGAAATCGCAGCCAGTCGGGATCGTCCCATCGCTCCCCCGAAACGGGAGACAGGAAGCCTTTCGGTGTCGTGTCTGCTCCGACGACCAGAGCGACATCGCACAGGCCTGCCAGAATTCGGGTTCGAGCTGTTTCGAGGGCTGTCGCTCCTGTCGCGCATGCAGAGTAAGAGGAGACGACACGCGCACCGTTCCACCCCAAGGCCTGAGCGAAGGTCGAGGCCGCGATATAGCCTGGATATCCGGATCGCACTGTCTCGCCGCCAGCGACGAACTGCACATCCTCCCAGGCAACCCCAGCATCTTTGAGTGCTTCCACGGCGGCATGCACCCCGTACTCCCGAAAGGGTCTGCCCCACTTTCCCCATGGATGCATACCGACGCCGAGGACAGCTACCGGATCCGGACTCATTACTTGCCCACCTTCGTCGGCTTCCACCTATAGATGAGATGCTCTACTTCGTCTATCTCGTACAACGGCTCCACCACGAGTTCCACCTCAGTGCCCAACGCCAAATCCTGGACCCCGTATCCTGCCGCAACCTGCGCCAGGACGATCATCTGCTCTGCTTCCAGTTTCACCGCAGCAAGAGCGAACGGCTCGTACGTGCCATCGGTGAACAGATACGGCGGGGGCGGTTGATATTGCGCATCCGTATAACTCCATACCGTCCCGGTCGGCGACAGCTCGATCTCCGTGAACTCACGGCCACTGCACGCCGGATTAGCGCAGAACTGCTCTGTCGGCGGAAACGTAATATTATTGCATTCAACGCATTTGGTTCCGCACAGTCGCGGTGACGGACCTGTGGTGAACCAGCCTTCGATGGCTGGCACCCGAGATCTGCTCTCAGTATTCATAGGTCACTTTCCCTGAAAAATTGGCTCTTGCTCGAAGCTGAAGAACGGACGCCTTCGCGGAAGTCGTCGGTTGCCATCAGCCGCGTCTGCTCACCGACCTCACGTTCGATCACGTGCCGAAGTCGTTGAATCCGGCCCCCTCGAACGAGGTTGCGGATAGCACGTACTGCAAGTGGCGCGTTGACGGCGATGGCGCGAGCTCGGTCGATCGCAGCGTCTTCAAGTTCGTCTTCAGGCACCAGTTGATCAAGCAACCCGATCGAATGAGCTTCCTCGCCGGAGATCTTTCGCGCTGTTATCAACAATTCCAATGCGCGCTGTTCACCGACGACTTCCTTCAATGTTTCAGTGATCGCGAATCCCTGGTTCATTCCGAGACGGGCGAAGTTGAGGGAGAGCCGTGTCGATGCCGTGCCCACCCTCAGATCCGCGGCGAGCGCCAGACCGACACCGCCACCGACTGCGGCCCCTTGGACAGCAGCGACGATCGGGATCTCCGACTCGAACAGATCGAGCGCCCAATCGTAGATGCCGAGGGGCCTCGAGGAACGCTCACGCTTCTTCCCGAAATTGGCGCCAGCACAGAAGTTCTTGCCCTCAGATGAAAGAACCACTGCTCGTGTGGTCCCGTCCTCCCCGAGCTTCTGCATCGTGATCGCCAACATCGCGATCAGCGGCTCGTCGAAGAAGTTGTTCGGCGGGCGGCAGATTCGAGCTCGAACTACGCCACCTCCTAGATCGTCCAGTTGCAGGGTGGGGTCGAAATTCTCGTTTTCCTCGAATGCGATCATTTCTTCGCGCTTCCAGCAGAACCAATTCTCCGATCCCGCGGAATGGCGGGTTTGCCGCTTCGGAGATCGTCCATAAGCGCGCCGAGCTGCGGATCCCGGAAAGACTGTCCTTCGAGTTCCACAGAAAGATCGAACGCGGCCATCGCCACCGTGTAATGCTGGTTCAACGAACGCTTCGTGCCTCGAATGGCTGCCTGCGGCCCCTGGGCGAGGCGTTCCGCTATCTCGAGTGCACGTGTGAGGCACTGTCCATCTTCTACTACCTCAGTGACCAGGCCAATTCTTTCGGCTTCGTCTGCAGTGATCCAATCACCCGTCAGCAAATACCGTTTTGCCCGGGTCATGCCCACCGCAAGAGGCCAAATCAATGCACCCCCATCACCCGCAACCAGCCCGGCCCGAATGTGACCATCGCCGAAACGCGCGCTCCTGTCGGCCACAATGAAATCTGCGAACAGACCGAAGGCGGCACCAACGCCTGCTGCCAGACCGTTCATGGCCGTCACGACGGGTTTGTCGAGGCCGATGTGTGCTTCGACGAGGGCACGTGAGTTATCGTGCATCACCTTGAACGCGTCCTCGTCGGTCCGGAAGAGATCGATTGCATCAGGCCCACCCCCGGCGCAGAAGACGTCACCCGTGCCTGTCAGAACCGCCACGTGAATATCGTCGTCGGCCCCGACCTCCTCGAGGAATCGACTCAGTTCACCGGACTCGCCGGGCCGGACCGCGTTCTTTCGCTCAGGGTGGTCGATCGTAGCCACCGCGATGTTTCGTGTGATCGAGATGCTGAGGAACTGGTAGGTCTGCGGATCAAGCCTCATCAGCTGCCACCGCCATCTCAGAACGCGTCGTCGAGACTGTGATACCTGCCTGCACCAGCTCCTGAATCCGCTGCGCGTCGTAACCCAGGAGCTGGCTCAACACGTCGCCGGTGTCCGCACCGAGCGCGGGAGCTGCCGTGGCGACGGGAGGAGCGCCGTCGAGTCGAATCGCACAGCCCGGAACTGTGACCTCACCGAGGACCCGATGCCGCACTGTCTGGATCATCCCGTTCTGAATGAGATGCTCATCGTTGCTCACCTCGCCCACCGTCTGCACGGGGGCGCTCGGAACGTCCTGTTCGCGGAGAATTTCGGCGATCTCGGCTCTGGTGCGAGTTGACGTGAAGGTTTCGACGAGCTCATCGACGGCATCCATATTCTGGGCGCGGGCGTGTGGCGTACCGAACCGAGGGTCGTCGAGCAGATCTTCTCTCGCCATGCAGGTAAGAAGCCGGCGCCAATGCCGGTTCGAGACACAGAAAATCGCGAGGTAGCCGTCTTTCGCCGTGTACACGTTATAAGGTGCAACGCTCAGTCCGGAGTGCCGGTTCCCTACGCGTTCGGGTGCGTTCTTTCCGCTCTCGTACGCAGCCATAGGAGACGCGAGGGTCGGAACAATCGTGTCGTACATGGCAGCTTGCACAAGCTGGCCATGCCCGTCACGTTCACGTTGGTAGAGGGCGGAGACCGCGGCAGCAAACAGATGGATTCCTGCCATGAAGTCCACGAAGGCCGGACCAGTCTTGACGGGTTTGCCATCTGGGAATCCGGTGGTCGATATTACTCCGGCGATCGCCTGGACCGTCAAGTCCATCGCTGACAGCCCGGAGAGTACGCCTTCGGACCCGTAGCCAGTGCCTCGAGCGTAGATGAGCCTCGGGTTCCGTTTCATCAGTTCGTCGGCACCTAGGCCGAGCCGCTCCATGACGCCGAGCGAGAAGTTCTCGATGAGGACGTCGGCCCGATCAATGAGGTCGAGAAAGATCTGCCGACCGTCGGATGTCTTCAGATCGATCGGAAGACTGCGCTTCGAGGAGTTCAGCATCATGAACTCACGCGATTCCACCTCTGGGTCTTCTCGGTAGCGGAGAAGTTCGCCACGGGGTGACTCGACCTTGATGACGTCCGCACCGAGGTGGGCGAACATGAGCCACAGTATGGGCCGTTGTAGATCTGGCCGAGCTCGACGACAAGGAGGTCAGCGAAAGGGCGGGGCGCCTGTTCGCTATCCAGGGAACTATCGTGACTTTGCATGTGAGTCCTCCACGATCTCGTAATCCGCATTGTCCAGCCTGTGCTTTTCGACTTTGCCCGCAGCATTTCGGGGAAGTTCAGAAGCCAGCTTCCAGCGGCGCGGCACTTTGAATGACGCCAGTTCCGTTCGGGCAAACTCGGTGAGCTGAGACCAATCGATGCTCCGTCCAGGCGCGGGAACGATCACGCCGAGTACCTGTTCGCCGAATTCATCGTCCGGGCTGCCGATTACCGCTGCATCGTCCACATCGGGATGGCTGGTGAGGACCTCTTCCACTTCACGCGGATGCACATTCTCCCCACCGCGAATGATCAAGTCCTTGAGTCGCCCGACAATGGAGCAGTGCCCACCGGCAGTCATGGTGGCAAGATCTCCGGTACACAACCACCCGTCCGCGTCCAACACTGCGCGGGTGGCCACTGGGTGTCCGAGATACCCGGACATCACGTTGGTTCCGCGCACGCAGAGTTCGCCTACAGCACCGATCGCAGTGGTTTTCCGAGATTCGATGTCCACCACCTTCACTTCGAGGCCGTCAACGGGTTGTCCTACCGTTCGAGCTCTCGTCAGTGGATCATCGGAAACTCGTGTGCGAGTGATGGTCGGACATTCTGATTGACCATACGAGACACTGATGCGAATGCCCAGTGCCTCGTATTCCTCGATCAAGTGCGCAGGAACAGTGGTAGCGCCTGTATTGATGACCCGGAGTCTCGAGGACAGTTCGGGTTGTTCATGAAGGCGCGAGAGTAGGCCACGCAGCACTGTCGGCACGCCGGCCGCAATCGTGGCCTCGGAATTCGCGATGAGGTCGATCATGTCGTCGGCGCTATATGCAGGTAGTAGCGCGAGAGTCGCACCGGCGGCCAGGCAGACACCGATCGCGCCCACAGTGCCGCCGACATGGAAGAGAGGAAACGGGTTCGCATACACATCGTCTGCATGAATGCCTAGTGCGCGACCAGAGCGTATCGATGCGTCGGTCAATGCGTGGTGTGTCAACAGCACGCCTTTAGCCGGGCCGGTTGTGCCGGAGGTGTACTGAACCAAGGCGATATCACTGGGTTTGAGTACCGGAAGGTCTCGCTGCGGGCTTCCGGAAGTGAAGGAATCCCAGTCTTGCAGGTCGACTATCTGACGCAGGGAGTACACGTCGCGTTTCAACCGGTCGGCGATCTGGGCGATGTCATTTCCGCGATGCTCCGCGACGACGAACATGGCCGAGCAATTTGCGTCAACGACGATTCGCTTCATTTCATGCTCACGAAGCGAGGGATTCAGCGGAACTACTTGGTTCCCTGCGAGAGCGGCACTGAGGTACAGCACCACCCACTCGAGGACGTTCGGCGCGCATATCGCGATGCGCTCCCCCACCCCTACGCGTGACCTGAGCGCGTATGCACCCGCGGTTGCCTTCTCGTAGAGACTGGCGTAAGTCCAGGTAGCGAGATCCGCAGGGGTGCGTGCCGAGAAGCCGATCAGCGCGAGAGCTTCCGGGCTCTTGTCAGCCCAAGTCCGAAGTTGGTCACCGATAGTGGTCGATGTCTCGGGTTGCCCGTGAACGAGCCAGTGCGATTCGGTTAGCGTCGTCATGCCGTCTTCTGCCCGCCCTCTTGAGATTCGTGGCAGGAACGCACCTTCCGAAGTCGTGCCTTCGTCGTCCTCATCACCGTCGAGTCGACTCGTGCGAGACGTTGAGCCTGCGCAATTGCAGCTGCCTCGAGTTCCGATGGTTCAACGACGGCGTCCAAGAAACCCAGATGTACGGCCCTTTCCGGATCGGACAGTTCCGAGCCGAGGATTGCCTTCTCGAGCGCTCCGGACGCCAGACGTCGAGCTGCCAGTTCGATGGTCAGCTCCGACAGGGGCAGCCCATTTGCGAGCTCATTGAAGCCGATTCGGAAGGGACCACGACTTCCGATTCGGAAGTCGCATGCCAGCGTCAAGGCCGCCCCGGCTGCAAGCGCGTGCCCGCTCACACCAACAACCACAGGCAGATCCGTGGCGATCAGTCGCCGCAGAAAGATGCGGCCTGCTTTACCGAGTTCACGCGATTGGTCGATCCCGGACGCGAGTTCATCCAAGTCATATCCGGCACAGAAGAAGCCCTGCCGCCCCAGAATACATATGGCTTTCGCTTCGTTCGCCTTGTCGAGCTCTTGGTTCAACTGTTCGATTGTGCTTGTACTCAAGACGTTGGCCTTGCCATCGTCGAATCGAATGATAAGTGTTGACCCTACCCACTGTGAACTGACCGATGCTGATATCGAATCTCGTACATCCGTTGTCACGGCTGCTCCTGTCCAGAATTCATGTATTTGTACATGGCCAAGCCAGTTGCCATCGATGCCCCACCGTCGACGGGAATCGCCGTCGCAGTGATCCATCGCGCAGCATCGGAGCCGAGGAACGCTACCGCGTTCGCGACATCCCAGGCAGTTCCTTCTGTGCCCAGCATGCTTCCTCTCAACCGGATCAGTTCCGCTTCATCAGTGGACGGAGCGCCCATGGGGGTGGAAACGTGCCCGGGGAGGACTGTGTTGACGCGGATACCATCACGGCCATGCGCATACGCCATCGATGTCCCCAGTGAGAGCATTCCCCCCTTGGAGGCCGCGTAGCCGGTGCTGCCGAAACCGCGGATTGCGCCGATCGAGGAGATATTGACGATCGAACCTCCGCCGTTGGCGACCATGGCGGGAATTGCATACTTGCACATCAGCAAAACACTGGTGAGATTGATGTCCATCACCGATCGCCAAGTGTCGAGGGATGTATCGACCACGGTCCCTGGCGTTCCTACGATTCCCACATTGTTGACGAGGACCGTCAGAGCGCCGAACTTATCGACGACGGACTCGACGGCACGTGCGCAGTCCACTTGGCTACGGACATCGGCGACAATGGGAATGAGGTTCGCAGCGCTGTCTCCCGCCCACGCCATAGTCCTGTCGATCGCGTGTGGGTCGATGTCTATCGCGGCGACTTTCGCACCTGCACTCGCTAGGTTCAGCGCACACGCCGCACCGACGCCCACTTTCGGGAAGGTCACGTCCGACCGAGAGCCGGCGCCCGTGACAATAGCGACGTGGCCATCCAGTCTCAGCGTTCCTGTCGGCGTCCAACGTTCCTCGGGCACGCGGTTGGTCACTCGAGGACCGGAATTTGCATTCACTGCGTTACCGGTCGTACGAGAATCAAGTTCCGATCAAGATGAGAGGCCAGAACCGTGCCCTCGGTCAACGGTGAACCGGCAATTTCATCGGTCGGTATATCGTTACCCCACCAATCGCGAACGGTGCTCTCAGGCCCGATCGAAAGGGTGACATTTTCTCCGCCATCGGTCTGGATCGTCAGAGAATCGACTGAGTGATCGCAGACCTGCCCAAGCACGATACGGTCGCGATTGGACCTAGTCTGGAACCGCATGTCGACAGAGAAACGGAAGCTATCTGCTGAGGAATTTGGTAGACCTGTATGGGGGAGGCGGCGATCGAAGATCAAGATGTCTCCCGGCTCGAACTGGACGGTCCGTTGAGCATCGTTCGGGATATCCTCAGCGTCGATCAAGTATCGCGGCGGCGGATAGGATTCGTGCAGGTAACCGCCCTGGTGAAGGCCCTCCGCAACCGCCAGCCCGCCGATTTCTTCCGTCATCGTCGTCAAGGGAATCCATGCGGTGTACAGGTCCAGGCCACGGTTGTAGAAGCCGTCCTGATGCCAGACCAGCGGTTCATTTCCCGGCGGCCGCGTACGATATTCCGTGATCGGCAAGAAGTCGACTTCCTCGCCGGCAACGGCACGGAACAGGTCCTGGTGTACAGGGTGCTCGATGATGCGCGTGGCAAGCCCCAGCCGATTGTATTCGGCTTCGAGTTCCCTGGGGGAGCGAATCGCAGAGCGCTCTGTGGTCTTTCCGGTGAATCGTGGATCGCCGTTGTCGGTAAGGCGCGCGAATCCGTATTCGACCAGCAATCGATCCATCTCTCGACGGATGCCCGTGATGACATCGATGTCGAGAACTCCCTCGAGATAGACGTAGCCGTCCCGAGAAAACTGCTTCCTCAGCGCTTCGGGATCGCCGATCAGTCCGGTAGCAGAATGCATCTTTTGCATAAGGGAATCCTTCATTGGTTGGGCAGGGTCGAGTCGTACAGTCCTCCCGCTAGGTGGATCCGCTACGCGCTCTCAGCGCCGTGCATATCCGATCGGGTGACATGTCAGTACTTCGGACTTAGCTACTTCCAGTTCAGACGCAACACTTCGGGGGAACGCGCAACACCCGAATACTTCAGCTCCGTCGTGGGATCGAGTTCGTAGTCCGGAATTCTTCGATGGAACTCTTCGAGCGCCATCCGCAGCTCCATTCGTGCAAGGTGCGACCCTAGGCACCGATGCCAGCCGCTCGCGTACGATATGTGGGGATTGGGACGCTTGTCAGATTGACTTCGAGCGGATCGGCGAATGCGTCGGGATCGAGATTTGCGGCAGACCAGGATACATACATCAGGGTGTCGGCAGGGATCGTCTCACCCGATGGGAGCGGCAGATCTACATCTGCCTTTCGCTGCGCGTACTGAACCGGGGTCTCGAACCTCATCAGCTCCTCGACCGCAGCCGGCCACAAGGACGGGTCCTCGATCAATTGGCGGCGATGCTCCGGGTTACGAGCGAGGTAGGACAGAATGCACCCCAACGATGCGGTTACCGTGTCCAGTCCTGCCATCATGAGCAAATACATCACGTCCAGGAACTCTTCGCGAGTTATCCGGCCGTTGTCCCCCGAGGCCAGAATCCATCCGATCAGGTCCTCGCCGAGCGAGTATTGCGACGTACGGTCCAGATAGATTTTGTCGAAGTACGCGTAGAGCCGATCCGCGGCTGCGCTCATCTGCTCAAGGATGACGTCCCGCGGGAGCGAGCGATCCGGCCGCAGTTGTGCCCTGACGAAGGCATGGAACTCGGGAAGATCGTCTTGCGGTAGACCCATGATGGACAGGAAGATCGCGGACGGCAGTGGTACACACCACTCCTCGATGACGTCGGCCGAGCCGGTGTCGAAGAATGTGTCGAGCAGATCGTTGGCCACTTTCCGGATCTGCGGCTCGAGGGGGGCGAGCTTTCCCGGAGAGAACAGCGGATTGAGGATTTTTCGCCACCGCGCATGTTCAGGACCATCGAGATCAAGAGGAATGAGCGGGCGTGTGTAAGCCCGATTCCTCCGCCACTGTGCCCATTGCCGCGTGTCGCGGGGTTCTTGTTGACCGACTGGATATCCGCCATCCGAAGCAGTGTGACACTGCCGTCGGGGTTCTTCTGGACAGGGCAACGGGCCGACAACTCTGCGTAAGTGGGCTGCGGCGTTGGGGTGGTCAGGGCGTCGAGCACCTTCTGATCGCGAAACGCGTGGTCTCCAACATGCACGGGAATCCGTCCTTTTCACATCATGAATCACGCATGATCAACTCCTGGCATCAGCGTGCCAGCGGATCAAAGACATACATCAAAGGCATACATGGGTGGCCCTCTTATGGGCCGGGCCTAACTACTGCGTTCGAGAAGTAGTACCGCCTGCTCGGGGCAGCCTCCAGCCGCCTCTCGTGCAGTCTCGAGCAGTGCGTCTGGCACCGTCGGTTCGATCACGACGCCTCGTCCCTCGTCATCGCAGTCGAACAGCTCCTGCGCCTGCATGAAGCAAACACCGTGACCGGCACAACTCTTGTAGTCAATTTCGAGATCCACGTCACTCTCCTCACGTTGTGCTTAAAGCATGCTGTCACACATCTATTTCTGTCAAGGTCCCGTGAAAATTCGCTCCTGCTAAACCTTCGACGCCTCGTGGTTATGGACGCCCCCCGAACAACCAGGGTCCGGCTCGTACGGGTCGGCGCGCCGCTCTGCTAAGGGGGCCGATTCCTCGCCCTACCGAGCATCGAAAGCTCCGCCCCTTCCGTTCCACCAGCGCATCCTGGCCCCCGGCATGGATTGGGAACTAGCTCCTTGCCTAACTAGATGTATTACGGCACACTTTGTACTAGAAACGTGACGGCTGACGGACTTGGACGATGTCAGATGCGTTGTCGAGCTGCCCCGCCGGCGCCGTCACTTTTTCCGATTGGACGCCGCCCGGCTCGCCCGGTCAGGCACCACGCAACGAGTGGCTAGCGCGGTGACCGAGCCGGACGCTTTTCAGGTCAGAGGTTGAGTAGCAGGGTCTGCGTCGTCCCCTTTCAAGATGCGTGGAGGATCCAAGGTGTTGACCAAAGCACGACTCGGGTTTGCGGCCGCAGGCATGGCATTGTGCTCGGCATGAGCGGGTGTGGTGGAACGTCGAGCTCGACCACAGGCGCCGGGGAGGGAGGCCCTGCGGCGTCCGAAGCCGACCGCACCGCCCACCTACGGTTTGCCTATTCATTGCCGGTCCCTGCATTGGATCCGCACAAGCTGACCTCGCCATCCGCGTCG
>BBEG01000065.1 GCA_001312645.1 Rhodococcus sp. JCM 9791 | reverse complement strand
GTCGCCCGACCATGCCCGCGGCGAGGTCCGCCGCCGGGCGCTCCGATACACCGAGGCCGGCGGCGAGATCAGCGTGAACCTCGGCGACCGCGACGCCCATCCGGTACGCCTCACCCGCGAAATCCGTACCGGCCTCGTCGGCGCGCAGATCCCCTTCTATGAGCAGGTCGCGGACACTTCCGAGCGCCATCGACCAGCCATCGGCGGAGTTCGCCGCGAAGTCCTGAGCCATCGCGAGGGTGGTACGGACACCGTCGACGTCCGCCTCGATCCAGGCACGTACCGGCGCCACCGACCGGCACTCCACGGCGGCGAGCGCGAGGTGGAGTTCGACGTCGGGATTGATTCCGAGCGTGACACGACGGAACATTTTGAGCAGCAATTGTTCCCCGAGTACAACAGAGGTGTTCGACTGTTCGACGCTCAGTGCGCGCCCCCGCATCCCCGGCTCGATCACCGCGCCCGGGACGGTGTGTAGTTCGATGGGACCGCGGATTCCGGCACGCGCCAAGCTGTTCGCATACAGACCGATGATCTCCTGGTCGCGGAGCCCGTCGTAGACGAACACGGAGCGGCCGGCTGCCTCGTCCGGCGCGGCGATCGTCGACGGCGCCAGCTCGTCCGGCAGGTGCGATCGATAACCGAGTGGCACCTGATAGATCTGTTCGGGTGTGGAGTCGAACGTGACCGCCACCAGCAGGTGGTCGGCGCCGAACCCTGGCTCCTCGGCCAGGGCTTGTCGCAACACGACCCTCACGCCGGTGATCGTGTGTCCCTTCGCGGCACACCACCGCTGATGCGGCAACCACCCCACCAGGTGAGCCTCGAGATCGGAATCCGGATACAGCCGCTCGTTCGACTCGGTCATGGCTGCACCGCCGCTCCCGCCGGCACGAGCCTTGCCCTGTAAGCGGAGACAGCGTTCAAAGCGACCACGTCGGGAGTTCGATGCACGACGGCGTGGCTGATTCGTGGGAGATCTCCTGCTCCGCCCGGTGGAGGATGGTCGCGGTCGCAGCGGGTTCACCCGATCCCGGGTTGCGGGCGTAGCGGGGATGCGCACCGGAGCTGATCTGGATCCCGATGCGATGACCGGCGGCGAATTCGTGGAAGGTCGGCCACAAGCGGACCTCGATTGTGCGGAATCCATCCGAATCCGGTTCGGGATCGGTGGCTTTCGTTCCGGCCGAGCCGATCCGGCGGATGCCGTCGCAGACCGTCATCGCGCGGCCGTCCGGATGTACGTCGCAGATACGGACGAACAGGTCGGCGCTGGGCTGAGACGAGCGGAATCGGATACGGGCGACAGGTTCACCTGCGAACGTCAGAGGTTCAGCGAGTGCGTCGCTGCGGAACACCACGACATCGGCCCGGCGTTCGTGTTCGGTGTTGTCCACCGGATCCGATTTCGGATCCAGACTCGGGCCGCCGAGGGAAGGGGTGGGATCGGAAGGGTCGTAGACGTAGGTGGTGCTGCCACCAGCGGGCTTGTCGGGTCCGAGCCTGCCGGCAGGCTGGAGGAACAGCGATTCGGTGGTGACGCCGTGGGGTGGCCAGGTGTCGAGATCGTGCCATTCGTCGGCGCCGGTGCGGAACGCACGGACCGGGGCGACGCGTGTGGTGGGCGCATCGGCGAACTGCTCCTTCAGGAACTCGACGGTCCCCGTGATCGTGGGCGCGCCCATACCGCGGGACTGGTGGGCCCACGGCCCCACGGTCAGGCGCGGCGGTCTGCCGACCGCGGCGAGCTGGGCGTAGTTGCGTAGTTGCCAGGGCAGGAAGATGTCGTACCAGCGGTGACCATGAAGGTCGGCGCGGTGACTTCGGGAACGGACGCGGTATGCGACTGCTGGGTCCAGTACTGGTCGGCGAGGTCCTCGCGGGTGACCCAATCCTGATACCAACCGACCTTCCGTCCGTTCGCTGCGACGTCGCCGGCAGTCAGCGGCAGCACGTCGAAAGCCGTCCGCAGTGTGGAATCCGGGCCGCGTAGCCCCAGCAGCAGCGGGAGAAACTCCCGGTGGTTCATCCTGTCCATCATCTGCGTCCAGCCGAGCGCATTGCGCATGGAGAATGCGCCGTTGTCCCAGGTGATCGCGCCGAAGTCGGGCATGGTGACGAGCAGACAGAGCGCGTCCGGAGCGTTGTCGGGGTCGACACGTTCGAGTTCTGCGGCCACCGCCCACTGGGTGAATCCCATGTAACTGGGGCCGAAGGTCGCGACCGGCCCGATGTGCCACGGCTGGGCGCGGACCCAGCGGTGTGTGGCGATACCATCGCGCTGTTCGTCGATCTGCGGGGTGAATAGTCCTTCGGACCCCCACGTTCCTCGGCAACTCTGGAACAACACCCGGAAACCCTCGCGGGCGAGAGCGCGCGCCGAACCCGCCACCCCACCGCTGCGCCCGTAGGGGCCGCGAATCACGACGGTGGGCAAGCGCGGATCGAGGTCGCCGATCGGGGTGATGAGGTCGGCGAGGAGGATGACGCTGTCGTCCATCGGGACGCGGAGATTCTTGCGGACCTCGATATCGTATGGTCCGGGTTCGAGCCCTTTGATGGTCTTGGCCTGAATCCAACGGCCGAGACGTTGACGTAGCGCGCTCAGACCACCGATACCCGCCCCTGTGACCCCCATGGTGGATCAGTTTAACTGAAACACCGTTCTGGTTGACGTCCTCCCGGCCGTGAACGACCGGGATTCCTACTGCGACACGGCGTACCGCTTCGGTGGGTTCCTGTTTCACCGGGACTCGCCTTCCGCTAGACGGTAGGACTTACGGTCCCTCCGCAGGCGTTTCGCCTCTCCGCACGTCCTGCGGCGAGAATGTTCTTTGCAGCATTGAGATCACGATCGTGGACCGCACCGCACAGGCACGTCCACTCCCGGATCGACAACGGTTTCGGTCCGTCGATCGACCACACGCCGAGCAGAGCTGACTCGACGGGAACCAGCGATCCACCTTCACGAAGGTCCGTCCGTACCGACGCGCCTTCTCCTCGAGCATGGTGGTGAACATGCTCCATCCGGCGTCGTGCACCGACTTCGCCAACCTGGTCCGCGCCAAACCGGACACCGCCAGGTCCTCGACGAACACCGCTTGGTTCTCGCGGATGATCGCCGTGGACTGCTGGTGCGCGAAGTTGCGACGCGAATCGGCCACTCGGGCATGTGCCCGAGCGACCTTCAACCGGGCCTTCGCCCGGTTGCTCGACCCCTTCTCCTTGCGGGACAGGGTCTGCTGAGCCTTACGGAGCGTGCGTTCCGCACGCCGCAGAAACTTCTGCGACGCAATAATCTTGCCGTCCGACATGACCGCAAACGTTGCCAGACCCAGGTCGATTCCGACCTCGGCGTCGACTTCGGGCAGCGGTTGCTGGTCGACCTCGACGACGAACGATGCGAAGTACCGTCCCGCCGAATCCTTGATGATCGACACGCTCGACGGCTCCGACGGCAATTCCCGCGACCACGCCACCTTCACCTCGCCGACCTTCGCCACATACAACTTCCCGCTCGAACGCAGCGAGAACCCGTTGCGGGTGAGCCGGATCGACTGCCGGTTGTCCTTGCGGGACCGGAAGCGAGGCGGGCCGATCCTGCGGCCCTTCCGCTTCCCGGACATCGAGTCGAACCAGTTGCGGTAGGCACGCCGGGCGTCCTGGCAGGCCTGCACCAGCACCACCGACGCTACTTCGGCCAGCCATGCCCGTTGTGGGGTCTTCTTCGCTGCGGTGACCACCTGTTTCTGCACGTCGGTGTCCGAGAGCTTCACCCCGGCCGCATACGCGTCTTGCCGGGCACGCAGTGCATCGTTGAACACCACCCGTGCACACCCGAACGCTCGGGCCAGCCTGTTCTGCTGGCCGGGCGTCGGGTAGACGCGGTACTGGTATCGCAGTTGCACAGCGAGACCATAGCCACGACCACCGACATGATTGATGCGCTATCCCGGCCCTGAAGGACCGGGCCTGCGCGCTACGTTCTCCGGTCAATGACGTACGGCCAGGGGCGGCGCTACTCTTTACCGGCCATGACAGCACACACGCCTGGTTCGGCCGGCCCGGGAGACGACATCGTCGAGGTGTCCGTTCTCGGGCGACCCGTGCCCATGTCGCCGGTGCACCCGTCGGATTGGGCTCCCCGGCTCAACGTGCGGTGTTGGCGCGACTCGTCGCCGCCGGCGGGAAAGTGGTGAGCACCGACCGACTCATCGACGATTTGTGGGCCGGCGAACCTCCCCCACGCGCACTCAACGCACTGCAGGTTCACGTATCGAACCTGCGACGCTGTCTCGAACCGGGTCGCGCGCCTCGGACGTCGGCACGTGTCCTGGTCACATCGCCTCCCGGCTATGCGCTCGACCTCCCCCACGAAGCCGTGGACGCGTGGTCGTTCGAGCATCTCTTCACCGCTGCAGTCACGGAACGGGACGCCGACGCTCGAGCCCGGACTCTGGCACGAGCGCTGACGCTGTGGAACGGAACCGCCTACGAGGAATTCGCCGATACAGGCTGGGCAGGCCCCGAAGTGGTCCGCCTCGAAGAACTGCGCCGGAGTGCCGTAGAGCGTTGGGCTGCAGCCATGCTCGACTGCTCGGACGCGGCGGCGGCGGTCCCCGAACTCAGTGTCCTCCTGCGCATCCAACCGGATCGGGAAGAGACCGCCCGCTTGCTCGCCCTCGCACATTATCGGTGTGGTCGCCAGGCAGATGCGATGTCCGTCCTCCGCTCCACCCGTCGCTACTTGGTCGACGAACTGGGACTCGATCCCGGACCTGCCCTCGAGGCAACGGAAACGACGATCCTCACCCACGGCGACAGCCTGATGAGGTCACCGATCGGCGTGGCACCAGCGCCCCCTCCCGCAGTGGAACCGCCCCGGCCGTCCCTCGTCAACGGTCGCCCCGGCGACCTGCAGGCACTACTCGACGAAGCCGGCAGCACCGCCACCTCCGGTCGACGCCTCGTCTGGTTGGGAGGCGAGGCGGGCGCGGGAAAGAGCACACTTTGCCGTCTGTTGGCCACCGAACTCCAGAACGAGAACTGGCACATCGCCTGGGGGAGCTGCCCCGAAGTGAAAGGGGCTCCGCCCGGGTGGGCGTGGCGGGAGACACTCAGCACCTTGACCGAGCGCATACCGCTTTCCGAACAGGACCGGCACCGTCTGGCTCCCCTGTCGACCGACGAGGACGACACCCGCACCATCCAACCGTTCCATCTGTCCCGCGCACTCGCCGCCTACCTCGTGACAGTCGCCGCGAGCGCCCCCGCTGCTTCTCGTGCTCGACGACGTACACCGAGCCGATGACCTGACCCTCCAGATACTCCACCAGATAGTGTCGGAACTCGGGGCCGCACCGGTTCTGGTGGTCGCCACGTATCGCCCCACCGACATCACTGACGCGCTGGCTACCGTGTGGGCCGCTACGGCCGCGGACACAGACCTTCGCCTCGATCTGTCCGGCCTGCCGCGGCCAGGAGTCGCCACCGTCGCCGCCCAGCACGGCCTACCGAAGCCCCTCGACCCGGAGATCTTGGACCTGCTCGTCGACCGGACGGGCGGCAATCCCCTTTTCGTCCAGCAACTTTCCCGCTTGGTCGTATCCGAAGGGTATGAAGCGGCGAAATCCGTCGTCCCCACCGGCGTCGCCGACATCCTGCGACGACGACTCTCCCGCCTCCCCGAGCGCACGGTTACGGCACTTCGACGCATGGCCGTGCTCGGACGTGAACTCGACCTCGACGTCCTCGTCCGGCTCATCGGCCACACGAGCAGCGCCGCGGAGCAAACGGATTCGGAGGAACAACTGCTCGACGATCTCGAACCCGCGGTGACCGCCGGTCTGCTCGTCGAGCCCGCACCCGACCGAGTGCGTTTCGCCCATACACTGGTGCGCGACACCCTCTACTCGGACGTTCCGAGAATGCGGCGCACGCGCATCCATGCCGCAGCCCTGGAGGCCCTGTCCGATCTTCGCCCGGATGATGCGGCAGGATTGGCGCACCACGCCGTGCTGTCTGCAACACCGGCCACGGCCGAGGCAGCAATGATGCGGGCAGTCGCCGCGGCCCGAGAATCCGAAACGCTGGCATCCCATCGCGACGCCGCTCACTGGCGGAGTGCAGCACTCGACACGTACGAGCTCACCTACCGCCCCGAGAGCTCCACCCTCATCGATCTCCTCGTTCCCCTGGTCACCGCACGTGCCCGGGCGGGCAACATCGTCGGCGCCCGCGAAGCCCGCCGACGTGCCGTCGAATTGGCAGGGAGCCGAGGCGACGACGAACGCTTACTCGTGGCGCTCACCTCGTGGAACGCTCCTGTGATTTGGACACTGCGTGTGACCCCGACGATCGACGACGCGATCGTCCGGCCGTTGCGCACCGCACTCGACGACGAGCCCGATGCCCGCACCCGCGCCTGCTGTTGATTGCACTCGTGTACGAGTTGGAGGGAGTGGACGACCGTGGCGCCGCCGACGCTGCACTCGAAGCACTATCTCTCTCCAGCACCGTCGACGATGATCGTGTGCGATGCGCCGCATTGGGCGCGGTCGGGTATCTGGCGTACGGGCCCGATCTGAACGATCGTCGTAAACCCGTGGCCGACGAACTTCTCGCCATCGCGATCGAGCACCGGTTCGACGACTACCGCGTGCTGGCGCATTTCCAGTTGTTCCTGTGGAACAGTTCCCGATTGGACATCGCCGGCGCCCGGACACAACTCGACAATGCACTGACGGTGGCAGGCGGCGGTCAGCTCGGCGAATTGGTGGTTGTCGCAGCAGCATACGGTGCGCTGTGCGACGTGCACGCGGGGCGACTCGATGCAGCACAATCGGCGTACAACGCGTTGGCCGAGCTCATCACTCGGTCGGGCAATGCCGCCGGTCCGATGTTCCACCTCGTGGGGGCGATCAGCTGTGCAGCCGCTACCGGCGATTTTGCGGCGCTCGTACCGCTACTGCGCGACGTCACCCCCGAACGACAGGCGATCACGCGCGCGGTTCTCGCGTCGGCGCTGTTCGACGCAGGCGATATTCCGGGCGCGCGCACCGCGTGGGCCGAATCGCGCCCCCACCCGCGCGACTACTACTGGCTGCCGATGACGACCCTGCGTGCGCTTGCTGCCGCACGTCTCGAAGACCACCGAGCCTGCACCGAACTGCACCACCAGCTGAGCGCTTTCTCCGGACAGATCGCCGATTCGAATCCGGTTCCCTGTATGCCGGGCCGGTGGATGCAGCGCTCGCGGCGACCGCGGATGTACTCGGCAACCACTCGTCCGCTGCGAAATTCCGCGCGTCCGCCCAGGCACTCATGGCGAGGTTCCCTGCGGAATCGAGTTGAGGCGCCGCCTCACCCGAATACGGCACGCTCCCTGCGACGGTGCTTCACAGCGAGTACCGGCAGCACGATCGAGAGCAAGGGATTGTCCTTGAACCCGCCCTTGACGAGTAGTTTCTTCTCCGGCCCGGATGCGACGGCCATGGTTCGGGGCATGTCGAAATCGAGCCGCAGGTGCCCGCGGGCAATCACGTCGACCCGACTCCACTGTGCAGAGCTCACGTGCCCGGTGATCAAAGGAAATACCGTGCGCTCCTCGTCGTCGATGTGTTCGTCGAGCATGTCCCGCAGTTGCGCCAACGTGCCGGAAACCCGCGTCAATGCCCCGCTACCTCCCGCCTTCAGGTCGTGGGCATCGGCCGTCAACTCCTCGAGGAGGGACTCGAGCGCCGCGTGATCGTCGGCGAGTTCGCTCAGGTCGATGTGCGGTCCGACCGCGGTGTGCAGTAGCGGCCAGAGCTCGTCGTCCTCGATGCGATGGTGGGTGTCGATGCTGGTCGCGAGGAGAAGCAGGTAGTCGGACAGCGCGGTGATGCGTCGCAGCGACGGGCAGTCGTCCCGCGCCAGCTCAGCGGCCGTGGTCGCGAGTCGATGCAGGTCGGTGCGCATGGCGCGGTGCATCAGGCGAATGCCCAACAGTTCGTCGTCCGTCGTGAGTGTCGTGGTGCCGTTCATGGGGATCCTCCGAGAGTCTGTACCGACCGGGTGGCGGTGTGCGCGTCGAGCATGCGCTCGGTCACTTGGTGATCACTGAAGAGCTGAGTATCGCCGGAGGCGGCGACACGACGAACGACCTCTACTCTTTCTTCATGGAGACCTGGTACGCCGACTTCACGGCAAGAGCGTCGCGGCGCGCCGTTACACCCGAGCCGGACTGGTCCCACGACTGCCGTCTGCATCCTGCGGTGGCGCGGAGTCTGCAGAAGTTCCAGGTCGGAGAGAGTGGCGACGGAGCCCACCTGATCGCAAAGGCCGATGCCGCAGGAGACCCCGGCTATGCCGCCGCTGTGCGACTGTTCGTCGCCGAGGAGCAGAACCATGCGCGGATGCTGGAGTCGCTTCTGCAATCCGGCGGCATTCCGACAATTGGCCGGCACTGGTCCGACACCACTTTCGTGCAGCTCCGCCGGCTGATGGGTCTACGGCTCGAACTCATGGTCCTGACCATCGCCGAGGTCGTCGCGCTGCGCTATTACCGTGCCCTCGCCGAGGGCGGAGACGACGCGCTGCTGGTCGACGTGTCGGAGCGAATCCTCGACGACGAGTACCACCACGTCCCGTTCCAGTGCCATCGCCTGCGTGTCGGATTCGCTCATACATCAGCACCGGTCCGCATGGCGGTTGTGCAAGGCTGGCGCGTCCTCGCGCGTGCTGTTGCGGTGGTCGTCGCATTCGACCACGGGTCCGCCCTACGCGCGACGGGAGTGACGCGGCGAGCCTTCATCTCCGACACCATGCGGTTGTTCGACAGTGCCACCGCAGAGGTGTTCACGTCCGGTTCGGCCACCCAGGGCCTCAGGACACAGAGCCCGACCGGCAATCAGCGACGCTCACCGACCAGGTTCGATGCCTTTGAGGACTTGCCGTCGCACTGACATCGGACGAACAATCACACGACACGCATCACGACCCGGGGCGGACCGGCCTTCCCCGAACCCACTGCCCGCGCCCAGTCACGACCGTCCCACAGAACTATATTGTGCGGCACTATCTTTCCCAGGACGGCCAGGGCGGTGTGGTCCGGCACGTTGTCGATGAGATGTGTTCCGGGAGGGAAGTCGACGAGGCAGTCGGAGGTCAGCACCTGGGATGCCGTGTAGCGGGAAACGCCGGCACCGGGTGCGTGCGGCTCTCCGCCGATGGCACAGTACGCGTACCGGTGTCCGCGCAGCGCCTGACCGAGATCGACGTCCGGCGCGTCATCGGATCGCAGCGTCAGTCGTGAGCGCCCGGCACTGTCGTCCGTCTCCACGAGCAAGTGCTCCAGCCGCCTCGGCCGTTCGGATCGCGCCGGGTCGGTAGTAGGGACTGCCAGGTAGTCATCGAGGCCGGCACGAACGCGGTCGGCTCACCGTCTGCGGCATCGGACCAGTCGAGCAGGCCGCGCGGCGAGTGGAGCGGCGAACCCGTCACCACCGAGGACAGCGCCATACCGTCCTCGACGCGGAAGCCGTAGGCTCGTTGCGGAATCCGAACCTCCGATACCGACGACGCCGCGAACCGCACGACCGCGTCGTGTCGGGGAGAGCGGGTGAGGTAGTCCGCCAGAAACGCGCGACGCGGATCCTCGATACGGCGCAGACCATGCTCGTCGACCCGCAGCCGCACCTGCTCCCAGTTACGGAACGGCAGCAGCGCGTCGCGGAGGAGCACCAGTTGGTGCAGCCATTCGTTGTACAGCTGCATCACCACCGGAGCGTGCGGCGTCCCGGTGAGGTGCGCGGCTGCGGCCGGCGTCCACACATGCCCCTCACAGTTGCTACGCAACACCACTCCGCCCACCGGAACCGTGGTTTGCTCGGCGAGATTCGTGATGCCGGAACCGATCACGCGAGCCTGCCGCGCCAGTTCCCGTCGACGGTCGTCACCGGTGCGCTCGAAATGCTCGACTCCGAGAACCGACTCACGCCCATCGGTGGCCAGCGACGCGGCGAGGCCTGCGAGGAGATCCCTCCGCACCTGCTCGCCGGGGACCTGCACCAGCACCGCGCCGATGAGGCGCCTGCGCTGCGGACGAATTCCGCCGCAGTCACCGGCACACCGCCGGCCCAGTCGTTCCATCCGGTCATGATGCGAACCTCGCTCCGTAGAAGAGGGGTCGGCTCGACGCATCGAGCACGATGCCGTCGACCGACGCGGATGTGCCGACAACAGCGGATTGCTCGACCAGAGGTATGGCATATCCCTGGTCGATCACCTCGAGCGCGGCTTCGTCGGTGAGACGTTGACGCAACGACGCTTCTGTGACGCCTCCCAGCTGGTCGAGCAGTTCATCGATACGGCCGGGCTCGGTGCGCCGGGTGGGGTTGCCCGCACTCGCCGACGAGAACACGGTGTTCAGCACCTCCGGGTCGGGTCGCGTCACCGCCCAGCACACGAAGTCGTAGTCACCGTTGTTCTGCGCTTCCAGATTCGCCCCCGTGTGGAGCGGCACCAGCTGGAGGTCCACGCCCACGCGGGCCAACTGCTGCTGCACGATCTCGTACACGTCCGAGCGGGTCTCGGTCGCCGCGAACACCAGACGCAGCGTCAACGGGTGCCCCTCACGGACACGGATGCCGTCCGGTCCCGGCAGCCAACCCGCAGCATCGAGGTCGGCGGCCGCCCGATCCGGGTCGTAGGCGAGCTCGGTGGACAGGTCAACGTAGCCGGGTGTCGCTGCGGACAGCACACTGGTGGCGTAGTTCTCGTGCTGCGACAGTACCGAGCCAGTTCCGGTCGATCGATCGCGTGGCCGACCGCGCGTCGCACTGCGGGATCCGACAGTGCGGGGCTCTGGTCGTTCGCGAGGAGTGTGTAGACGATGCCGGGGCGAGGACGCGCGAACACTGCGATGCCCGCGTCGGACAGCGCCGCCTCGTCCTGCGCCTGAACATCGGTATCGACATCGATCTGGGCGGTCTGTAACGCCCCCGACCGCACCCCCGACTCGGTCATGACCGTGAAGTCGAGTCGTTCGATCGCCGCGGCGCCGGAGTGCGTCGCGGTCGCCCCGGGCCAGCTGTAGTCGGCGCGGGACGACAAGGTTGCCGACGCGTTCGGGGCGTACTCGTCCAGTACGAACGGGCCCGAGCCGATCAGCTTCCCGGTGCATCGCTCCTCCGGGCTCGTGTCGAGTGTCGCCGGTGCGAGCAGCCCGGTGGTCACCATCGAGGTGGCCTGCAGGAACTGTGCGTTCGGTACGTCGAACGAGAACTCGACGGTGCGGGTATCGGGAGTCTCGATGCTCCGCAGACTGCTGACATACGAGAGCCCGAACGGGGATTTCGCACCGAGGTCGCGTAGATCCTCGAAGTTCGCGGCCACGGCCGCCGCGTCGATCGGTGTGCCGTCGCTGAAGGTGGCGTCGTCGCGGAGGGTGAACCGGAAGTGAGTGGCGTCATCGGATACCGACCAGTCGGTGGCGATCCAGGGGATGATCTCGCCGGTCTGCGAGTCCTGGTCGGTGAGGTTGGCGACCAGTTGCCGTCCCACATGCAGGGATTCGGTGTATGGGGCCTGATGTGGGTCCAGGCATTGCGGGTCCGCGGAAAGTGCGATCCGCAGCGAGCGTGGGCCGGTTGAGTCGTCGGAGCAGGCGGCGAGGCCGGACGCAGTGATACTCGCGGCGAGGACCGTACCCGCCGCGCGCACGATTCGAGAAGCAGACATGGGCTTCGGATCTTTCTGAGGTGGACGAATGCTGTGAGCAGAACTCTTCGCGTCCGGGCGGTACTGGTCTACGTTCGGATTTCATTGGTTGAAATCGTGTTGTCCATGTCACGGAGGTCGAGCACATGACCAGCGCCACCCGAACGGGCGTTGCCCGACGTCTGTTCAGCGTTCTCGAAGCGTTCGAGGACTCCTCGTCGCCGCTGCGACTCAACGAGATCGCGCGGCGGTGCGGCCTGTCGTCGGCGACCACGCTGCGGATGGTCCGCGAACTGGTGGACTGGGGCGCGCTCGACCGTCTCGAGGACGGCAGTTACCGCGTCGGCATGCGAATGTGGGCGATCGGATCGCACGCTCCCTGCGTCCAGCGCATCCAACGGGAAACCACATGGCACCTAAGGGGTCTCGCCGCTGTCAGTAGCCGCACCGTTGTGCTGGGCGCAGCCGTCGGAGGTGCGGTGGTGATCGTCGACCGGGCCCTCGGCCCGCGGCGCGACCGCACTGCTGTCGAGATCGGCGACAGGTTTCCCCTGCACGCGACCGCGGTCGGCAAGGTGTTCCTCGCCGCGGGAGATCCACCTGCGGCCGTCACCGAGCGCTACACCCGCTACACACTCGACACCGCCGCACTGTCCGCGCCGCTGGCCCGGACCGTCACACCGGCATCGCGGGGGAACGCGAGGAATACCGATACGGACGCTACGGCGTTGCCATCGGGATTCGTGGACCGTCGGGGCGGATGTCCGCGGCGCTCGGGATCGTCGGAGCGGCTGTACCCGAGGAGCAACAATGGGTCCGGTTGCTACAGGAGACGGTGGGCACGGTGACCGAGAGCATCATGCGGCGGGGATGACGACCTCCGCGGATACGCAGCTCGAGAGCAACGCGCCGACACTGCCGATCGACATGTATGTGTAATGAGCGCCGTACCATCACGTTCACCTCGCGTGCGCCGTCGGAGTTGGAGATGACATGACCGCAGTTTCCCGTTCCTCCACACGTCTACGGCCTCGCCGCTGGGCACCACCCCCGGCACCACAGCGAGCAAGGAGGAAATCAAGCACACCTCCACTTCCCCCTGCTCGGCAGATCGCGCTGCCAGGCGCCGGCCCCGAAGACGTCGTTCTCGGTGCAGACGGATGCATCTACACCGGTATCGATACGGCGAGATTCTGCGCGTCGACATCGACACCGAGGAGGTCACCGCCGTGCTCGACACAGGCGGTCGCCCACTGGGCCTCCACGCCGGCGCGGACGGGTCGCTGCTCATCTGCGATGCCGAGCGCGGACTTCTGCACTGGCCCGGTCCTGGACATTCGGTCACGGTGTTGGTCGACACGGTCGACAACGAGCCACTGAACTTCGCGAGCAATGTGGTGGCCGACCCGGATGACGGAACGATCTACTTCACCGCATCCTCGCGTCGCTGGCCGCTGGAGCAGTGGAAGGGCGATCTGGTCGAACACTCCGGCACCGGCCGCTTGTTCCGCCTGTCACCCGAGGGCGAAGTGGAGACACTGCTCGACGGTTTGCAGTTCGCCAATGGCGTGACGTTCACGCCCGACCGCTCGGCGTTGATCGTCGCAGAAACTGCCGCCTACCGACTCAACCGCTACTGGCTGCGCGGCCCCGAAGCCGGCACCCGGGAAACACTGGTGGACAACCTGCCCGGCTTCCCCGACAACATCGCCCTCGGCAGCGACGGACTGATCTGGGTTACTCTCGCGTCACCACGAAACCCTGTGCTGGACACTCCACTTCCACTTCCGGGCATCCTACGCAGAGCGTTGTGGATGCTGCCCGACCGGCTCTTGCCCGCCCCCGCCCGCACCGCGTGGGTGCTGGGGGTAGCAGCGGACGGTTCGATCGTCCACGACCTGCAGCAGGACGGAGCCGACTACGCCATGGTCACCGGAGTCGTCGAACACGACGGCACCTTGATCCTCGGCAGTCTGCACGAGCGCGCGATCGCAGTGACTCACGTCGTGTCACGGTCTCGGCGTGGAACGTGAAGTCCGTCAACGCCGCGGTCCCACCTCCAGACAGGAACCGAATCGTCACGCCTGTTGTCAGTGCAGTCCCTGATCCGAGTACGTTGATCCCATGCGGCTCCTCCCGGTTGTGTCGACGATCTCTGCGCTCTGCGCGGTGCCGATCCTGCTTTTCGTCGTTCCGCAGCTCGTCGCCTCCGGAGTGGTCGAGGTCGGGGGCAGTGTCGAGTACATGGTGGTGCTCCCGACTCTGATCGGGTTGCCCTGTTCGCTCATCGGAGCCATCGTCGGGGTGGCCGGTGCCCTCGGGCGGCGCACTCACGGGCCGGCGACGGCCCTCATGACCATCGGCCAGGTGACGACGGTGGTGCTGGCGCTTGTCATCGTTGTGTGGGCGTTCGGCTTCGCCTCGACGGGCTGGGAATTGCTGCTGTTGCCCACGGCGCTCATGGTCGGTCAGGTCATCGTGGCGGCGGGTCTGATCAAGACCGCTCGGCAATACAGGGCGTCACCGGTGGCGGGTCCCGACGCAGCCGATTGACGCAGCGGGGTCGATGCCGCCGACAAGCTATTGATCGTCGTCCGAGTGGCTCACGATGTTGACAACGGTGCCGTCCGGCGCGCGCACGAAGAATCGCCGCACGCCCCATGGCTCCGTCGTCAGCGGGTACACGATTTCGAACCCGCGCCGTTGCGCGTCCTCGTAGGCGGCCTCCACCTCGTCGCCGACGTGGATGGACAATGCGGAATCCACGGGCGCAGTCTCATCGCTGCTCACCAGTTGCACGGTGGCGCGCCCGTCCGGGGTGGTGAACCGGGCGACCCATCCCAGATTCATCTCCTCGACGGAAAGACCGAGATAGTCGGTGTAGAAACTGCGGGCTTCCTCGATGCTCGGGACGTTCAGGTTTGCGGTGAGACCGGTGGGACGCATGTCGGAATCTCCTTCGGACTCGGGTGCGTTCCACCCGATTCCACTACATGCACGGGCATCCCCGTGGCGGTTCGGGCTCGCGCCTTCATCCTTCACGTCTGCGGCGGCGATGGTGGTCACTGCTGCGGCGAAGCCCGTCGTGGGGTCGTCATTCGTGGATATCCTTCGACAGCGCCGGTGCGAGTTCGTCCGCGTAGAAGCGGAAGAACCCGTCGACGTCCGGCCCGGCATTCACAAGGGCGAGATGGTCGAATCCGGCGTCCGCATAGGTTCGGATCTTCTCCAGGTGGCGTTGCACATCGGGACCGTAGGCGAAGCTCTCGGCTATGTCCGCTTCACGAACAACAGACGAGGCGGCCTCGAAATTGACCGGATTCGGCAATTCCGCCTGAACCTTCCATCCGGTTGCCGAGAAGCGGAACAGAGTGTGGGCCGACTTCAGCGCTGCTTCTTCCGTCGGAGCCCACGACAACGACACCTCGGCATAGCGCGGCCCCTCACCACCGGCCTTCTTGTATTTGTCGACCAGATCGCGATCCGCATCGGTGGTGAACAGTCCGTCACCCAGCTCTGCGGCGAGCTTCACTGCCGGCCCGCCCGAACCCGCGACCACGATCGGTGGGAGCTCGTCGGGAAGATCGAACACGCGCGCGTCTTCGAGCTGAATGTGGCGTCCGTCGTAGCTGTGGTAACCGCCGCTCCACAACAAACGGATCACCTCGATCGACTCGCGAAGCATTTCCGTCCGTGTCGCGGCGGCCGGCCAGCCTCGCGCCACCACGTGTTCGTTGAGCCGCTCGCCGCTTCCCAGGCCGAGCACGAACCTTCCCTCGGACAACAGCGCTGTCGTCGCCGCGGCCTGCGCGACGATCGAGGGGTGATAGCGAATGAACGGACAGGTCACGCCGGTGGCCAGGCCGAGTGTCGAGGTCTTCGCGGCAATCGACCCCAGTATCGACCACGCAAACCCCGAGTGTCCCTGATCGTGCAGCCACGGATGATAGTGGTCGCTGATCTCGACGAAATCGAAGCCGGCCTCCTCCGCACGCACCGCCTGCGAACCAGCTCGATCGGTGAATACGCCTCCGCGAACAATTTGTATCCGACTTTCACAGCGCCTCCGTTCGCTCTCTCGGCAGTGCGCGGCTCCATCGCACACGACTACCTTGTAGAGCGGTCTACCCACGGCGACACTTCTTGAACCTGCCTGACCGGTACGCCAGGTGGCCTTCTCATTCAGTAGCGGGTGTAGTGCTGCGCAGTCTGTGCTTCGCCAGAGCAAATGCACTTTCGGTCGAGGTGTCGGTCCGAGGTCACGCCGCAAAAGCGAATACCGAGCGCGTCGTGGGAATCCAAGGTGTGTGGACATGCCGTGCAGGACACCGTTGATTCCGGTGCGCGCACCGGGTTCAGCATGTCGGTCGGGTTCGACGCCATGGTGGCGCTCCAGTTCTCGGCCTTTCGACTTCCGGCCGGGTTACGCATCGAGGACGACATGGCTGACCGCACATATTCGAATGTCCTCGGCAACCCCGAGGCTACCTTGCACCCGACAGAACCGCTCCATCCCCGCTTCTGCCGTCGGATTGGCGATCACCCACCGAGGACGCTGATGTGCACGCTCTGAACGGCTTCTACGTGTCCTGGTTGAACGTCGTTACAAATCGACGTCTCAATCGAATAACCAAGTGTGATGTCTCGAGTACGGGCCACTTCCCGACCATCGCCGACGAGAGCACGGTATGCCCCTGCGCAACCCGCTGATACATTGGCATGTATGCTGCTCAGCCGCCTGATGCAGGACGCGCTTGCCGCCACTCCCGACAAACCCGCCCTCATATTCGAGGACACGGTGCTGTCATATCGGGAGCTGCACGACGCGATCGAACGTTCGGCCCGGGGCCTGCTCTCGCTCGGGATCGGCCGCGGCGATCGCGTGGCGATCTTCATGCGCAACCGGTGGGAGTACGTCGAGTTGTACTTCGCGTGTTTTCGCATCGGTGCGATCGCGGTACCGCTGAACCACCGGTTCCAGACCGACGAGGTCGTCTTCGCCGTCAACCACTGCACGGCGAAGTTGCTGATCGCCGACGAGGCACTGCTGCCGATCGTGAAGGACGTGCCCGAGCAGGCGCCAAGCCTCATCGGGATGTACGTGTACGGCGGCGACGCAGCACCGGACGCGCCGAACCGGTGGAGCGATGTGGTCGCCGCGGCATCCGATTCGGTCGTACGGTCCGAGGTCGACGACGACGATCCCGCGATGATCCTCTACACCTCGGGCAGCACGGGCAAGCCGAAGGGCGTCACCCACACGCATCGCTCGATCGGAGCGACCGTGGCAAGCCGCGTGACAACACAGCAGCTGGACGCGACGACATCTCGCTGGCGGCCACTGCGATCTGCCACGCCGGAGCCGCGATCGGCGTGACGTTTCCGACCCTGCACGCAGGGGGCACCGTGGTGATCCTCGCCGAGAGCGATCCGGGGCTGTTCCTCGACGCAGTGAACACGCACCGGCCCACGCGCACCGTGCTGCTGCCCGCGCAGCTACTCGACGCCGTGGTCGACCCGCGCGCGACGAGCGTGGACTTCGGGAGCTTCCGGGAGGTCGCGTGCGGCGGCGATCAAATGTCGTCGGACCTCTACGACGAGTTCGCGAAGGTCGCCGACCTGCAGCTCAACCAGCTCTACGGGCTCACCGAGTGCGAAGCCGTGAGCATGAACCCGCCGTTCGGGCTGGTCGAACGTGGCTCGTTCGGCCTTCCCCGCGCCGGCGTCGAAGTGCGCATCGTCGCGGCAGCCCCCACTGCGGATGACACCGACGGTTCGCAAGTGCTGGATGCCGCACTCGGCGAAACCGGCGAGATCTGGGTGCGTAGCGACTCGGTGATGACCGGGTACTGGGACGACCCCGAGCACACCGCGGCAACATTCGTCGGCGACTGGCTGCGCACCGGAGACCTCGGCAGCCGCGACGCCGATCGCTACCTGCACTTTCAGGGGCGCATCAAAGAGATCATCATCAAGGGCGGCTCCAACATCGCCCCCGGTGAAGTGGAGGATGTGCTCGAGGCGAGTCCCGGCGTCGAGCTGTGCGGGGTCGTCGGCACGCCCGACGCGCGACTCGGGTCGCTCGTGCACGCGTTCGTCGAACTAAAGCACGGCCTCGCCGACCCGCCCACCGAAGCCGACCTGTGGGCCTTCGCAACCGAGCGGCTGGCGGCCTACAAGGTGCCCGATCGCTGGACGTTCGTGACCGGCCTGCCGCGCAACCACGTCGGCAAGATCGACCGGCACGCGCTGCATCTTCGCGCGGCAGAACTCGACGCGACGTAGGGCACGGCTCGGCGAAGGTAGCTCGCCGAGGAGATCACCAATCACTGTGTACAGCAGCAGAATCGAGTGCATCTCCTGCAAGCTTCTCCAGATAGCCGGCGACACCGTCCTCGTCGTTACTCGGCAGGACGTGGTCGGCGAGCGCGAGGACTTCCGGCATCGCGTTGGACGGGCACAGTGCCGTGCCCGCCCACAACAGCATCGGGACGTCGTTGATGGCGTCGCCGGCGACGGCCACCTCCTCGGCACCGATCCCGTCGACCGCACAGAGCTCGGCAAGCGCACTCGCCTTGGAGACACCGGACGCCGCCATCTCGACGTACGGCGCACCGGAGTGCGTCAGCTCGACGCCGTCGACACCCGCAGCCACTGCCACCCGGTACAGCTCCGCGCTGGGAACCTCCGGATGTCGGGCGACGATCTTCACCATCGGCTCATCGATGTCGGGCAGCATTTCCGACAGTGCCATCTCGTGCGGATGCCGGTGGTGGTCGGCGTACTCACACAGCGCCGCGTATGCCCGCTCGGCGACGAAGCGAGTGGGTCCGACGTTCGCGAACACGACACCGGGAATCAGCGTCCGCACCCGGTCCATCGCCGCCGCGGCCGCCGCCACCGCGATCGTCGTGGTCGCCGTGATCACCGGAGTTCCATCGGCCAGATCGAGGACCACCGCGCCGTTCGCGCAGATAGCCTTGCCGCGGAATCCGCACGACTGCGCCAGCTCGTGCACCGAATGCCGAGCGCGAGCGGTCGCCCACACCACCTCGACACCCGACCGTCGCGCGTCTTCCATGGCTTGGGCGGTGCGAGGCGAGATCGTGCGGTCGGACCGAAGAAGGGTGCCGTCGAGGTCTGTCGCGAGGAGCCGAATTTGCGTCACCTCGGCATGATGCCAGGCAGCACGTGCACCCACACCTGAGACCTGGCCCGGTGACTGCCGGGAGCTGTGTGCAAGAGAGGGTAGATCGTCGTGACCGCGCGCACAGCAGCAACCAGACGTCCCGTCCGCCTGTGCTCGCCGTCCGCTTTTCAGGCGGTAGTGCTCGGCTCCTCCGCATCTCGTTCGGCGCGGTCGGGGTAGGTGTTCGTGAAGTGGATCATCCAGACGATCAGGCCGATCGGGACTGCCCAGTTCAGGAAGAAGTCGAGTAGGTACGGGCTGTCGGTGCCCGTGGCGTGGGCGTCCAGGGCGGTGACGAGCACGGCCGCTGCCCCCATCAAGGTGATGGCGACACCCCACGCCGCGGACAGGACCAGGTTGATCCGCCGGAACAGCGGCGAGCCCCAGTATTCGCGGGGCGTCGATTTCTTGGCGTACTCGGCGGTGAACGGGCGGATGGACGAGGTTGCCAACACGGCCAGACCGAGGACCACACCGACCAGCGGACGTCCCCACTCGTACAGCCACTGGTCCACTCGGTGGTCGCCGATGAACCCGACCACAGCGATCACGGTGAACAGGACGAGGGAGTACATCTCGATCTGCGTGGGGCTTGACGTGCGTCGCCCGTAAATGACGAACACGAGGCTCATCACAGCAGCCAGCAGTGCGCTCCAGGCGACGCCGTCCGCGGCCAGTCGCTGGGCAACCAGGGTGAACACGATCCAGGGAACGAAGCCGACGAAGATCGACAACGGATTCAAATTCTTGGGTGAATTATCAGGCATGGCACTGCAGTCCTTTCCGGACGGATGGTGGGTACGGCCGAGGTGTGCGGGGATCTCTGGCGGTCACGGAACCGGAGTGGGGGCGAGGTCGTTGCCGGGCCCCACCAATGCGCAGTTGTCTGTGGGGGCTGCACCGGCGAAACGATCGGTGAAGAACTGTGCCGTCTGCGCCTGGAACGGCAGGAACGCGTCGCTGTGCGAAAGACGGTCGTACTGCGCGTAGGTGACGGCAACACCACGCTCGCAGTATTCGTGCGCCAACCCTTCGACATCGCCGGTGATCATCACCGAATCGCCGGTACCGTCGACGTCTCCGACCGCCAACAGCATCGGCACCCGCGGAGTGCCCGCCGTGCCCATGATGTTGTCGTTGATGGCGCGGACGATGCCGGAGATCTCGAGCAGCGACGTGTAGGGGGCTTGAAGCATCTCGGTGTCGGTCAGGCCCGGGTAGTCGGAGGCGAACGCGTTGATGCACTGAGAGCTGACCGTGTCCACGATCTCCTGCCCGTGCGGGTTGAGGAACGTGGTGGTGTCGAGACCGTAGGTGCGCTGGTAGGCGACGATCAGCGCCGGGATGACACCGGCCCAGTCCTTGCTGCCGCTGACGTAGGGCAGGTTGTGGGCCAGGTTCACGGGCAGGCCACCGGCAGCTGCGCCGACGATGTTCAACTCGGACGCGTACGCCGGCGCGACCTCCGCACCCCACTGGGTGGGCACCGAACCGCCGGAGTAGCCGGCCAACCCCACCGGCGTCGACGCGGGAAGCCCCAGCACCGATTCTGCGGCGCGAATCCCGTCGAGTGCCGCGTAGGCCGACTGGCGTCCGATGGTCCACTCGAGATCGGGGCCCTCGTAGTCGGGGACCACCACCGAGTATCCGGAAGTCAGATAGCCGGTGATCACGCCCTGTTCGAACGTGCCCGCCTGACTGTAGGTGCCGTTCCCGGTGAGGGTGTACGACGGATCGCATTCGGACCCGAGCGCGTCGTACGCCATGTGATAGGAAATCAGCTTTGCCGGGCCGGGCGCAACGGCCGCAGGATCGTCGCGACTGTCGTGGTCGGGCGGTCGAACTGGTCGGTGGTCCGATAGAGCACCTGGGTGCTCGTGATCGGTGTGGCCTGATCATGGAATCCGTAGGGCATCGTCCGGGTGTCCAGCACCGAACCGGGTGCGACGTCGTCGAGCGGTCCGTCCCACGTGTAGAACGGGTCGGCCGACGGCAAGGGAACCACCATCGGGGCCGCTGGCTGTGCGGCCGCTGTGCCGACCCCGGCCG
>BBEG01000064.1 GCA_001312645.1 Rhodococcus sp. JCM 9791 | reverse complement strand
GGCCGGTGGCGCAAGTGCGATCGTGGTGGCGGCGGCCACCGCCAGGACGGCAGCACTCATGAAGCGTCTTTTCACCTTGTATTCCCCCATACCGGCAGTAACAGCTTTCGGCAACGTTAACCGTCGGTGATTCCCAGGTCAACGATGTGCACACGTCGGTATACCGATTTGTGGATGACCGCTGAGGTATCTTTCGCAGCGTGATGGTGGGAAAGAACTGGTTCGATCGTGGTGGTCAGGCCTACGCGCAGTTTCGTCCCGAGTATCCGGCGGAGCTTGCGGAGTTCCTTGCGTCCCTCGCTCCGGCGACCGATCTCGCGGTCGATGTCGGATGTGGAAACGGCCAGCTGACGGTGCAGCTCACATCCCATTTCGATGCCGTGATCGGAGTCGATCCCAGTGCCGATCAGATCGCGAACGCCAGGCGCCATGACCGGGTCCGCTACGTTCGGGCGCCCGCCGAGAACTTTCCCGTGCCGGAGCGGAGCGCCTGCCTGATCACTGCTGCGCAGGCCGCGCACTGGTTCGACCGCCCGGCGTTCTACAACGAGGTCCGGCGGATTGCGGTCGACGATGCTGTTCTCGCGTTGGTCAGCTACGGGGTGATACAACTCGACGCGGACCTCGATGAGCGGTTCCAGCGCTTCTATCGGACCGAGATCGGCCCGTACTGGCCGGAGGAACGCACACTCGTCGACAGCGGGTACGTCGACATCGACTTTCCGTTCGACGAGCTGTCGGCTCCACCGATGCAGATCCGGAAGGAGTGGGATCTGAACGGAATGCTGGGCTACATCTCGACGTGGTCGGCGGTCCGCAAGGCCGCCGAGGCGGGCAAGTCCGAGGTCTTGGAGTCCTTCGCCGCTGACCTGACGGAACTGTGGGGCGATCCTGCGGCAATGCGAGAGGTTGCGTGGCCGATCAACATGCGACTCGGGATCGTCTGATCGGACTCTTACCGGGGTCAGTGCGTCGGAAGTTTGTCCACATCGGCAAGTACCTTCTTGTGCCAAGGAGCTGCTGGTGTTGTGAGCACGGGGTCGGCGGCGAAGTTTCAATGCCCGGGATCGGGCCGTTCCTGCAGCACCGGCGCGGCAGCGGCCAACAATGCGTTGCGGTCGCGATTCAATGGGGGATAGATGCGCCGTGTGTTGATGGTGACCTTGGTGGCTTGGCTTGCGCGCCACGCGCGACCACCTGACGATCCCAACCCTCGGTGTATACTGCACCCGCCGCTCCGAGGTCGAGAATCGTTGTATACCAGGGTATCCGGAGTGGCAGCATCGGCTCCCCGAGAAGATCTCCGATGACGTTGTAGCCCGCGTAGCGGCCCATCGGGCGCCGTGCTGGCACGACATCACCGACAGGTGGTCGTCGTCCACCCGCGCCGCGGCGACGTCACCGGCGGCGAACACGCCGGGCGAGCCGATCACCTGCAGATAGTCGTCGACCGGCAGGCGACCGAGCCGGTCGAGTTCGGTACCGAGCTGAGCTGTCAGCGGGTTCGCCCGCATCCCTGCACACCAGACGACGGTGCCCGCGGTCAGGACGTCTCCGGAGGAGAGCGTCACACCGTCCTCGCCGACCGCTGCGACGCCGACGCCGGTCATCGTTTCGACACCGTTGTCGGACAGAGCCGCTTCGATCACAGGGCGCGCCGATGCCCCCATGTCGGAACCGATGTGCGGGTTGTGGTCGATGAGCACCACCCGCGGTTCGACGTTGCGTCCTGCGCACACCTTTGCCAGTCTTGCGGGTAATTCGGATGCCGTTTCGATGCCCGTGAGGCCGGCACCGACCACGACTGCGGTCGCCGCGGCCGTGTCCGGGCGTCCGTCGGAGAGTGCGGCCAGGTGGCGCTGTAGTTTCATGGCGCCGTCGTAGGTGTCGACATCGAAGCCGAATTCCCGCAGGCCGGGGATATCGGGTTCGGCCACCCGACTGCCGAGCGCCATGACCAAGCGGTCGTACCTCTGCGTGCCCGGTGTGCCGTGGTCCGAGACGGTGACGGTGTGCATCTCGGTGTCGATCGCCGTCACTTCGGCGGCGATGTGCCCGACGTCGGCCGGGTCGAGCACGTCGCCGAGCGGGATGCGGCAGGCGCTCAGGTCTGCCTCGTAGTTGCGGACCCGGATGTCGTGGAACGGCTGCGCACTGATGACTGTGACGTCGACGGTGCCGGCCGCGTCGAGTTCATCGAGCCGCCGCGCCGCCCCCAGCGCGGACCATAGACCGGCGAAACCCGAGCCGAGAACGAGGACACGATAGGAGTCGGTCACCATCATCGTGCCAGTTCGACACTGGAGAACTACGGGGTGAGCCACATTCCCTCGGGCAGTGCAGATCCGAGCGCGTACATCTGCACGCGTGGAGATTCTGGCCACTGATCACCGACGGTGCGGATCGGATGTACCAGATCCCCGGTTCGAGCTCGGCGAGTCGTTCCTGCACCGTGCGGTAGGCGGCCACGCGTTCCTCGCCCGAAGTGCCTGTGCGGCCGGCGTCGAGTGCAGCGTCCAATTCCGGGTCGGAGATGCCGGTGTGATTTCCCGACGACGTGGAATGGAAGGCGTTCCACAACGTGGTGTCGGGTTCGGGACTGTCCGCAGCCAGATGATCATGTCGAAGTCGCGGGCTGCGGTACGAGGCATGTACCCCGCGATGTCGAGCACCTCCACCTGGACGCCGACGTTGTCGTAGGCGGCGAGCTGCGCCTGAAGACTCTCGGCGACGGATTTTATCTCGACGAGCGAGGTTGCGGTGAAGGTGAATTCGACGGGCTTGCCCTCCGCGGCCAGTTCGTCGAAGAGTTGCTGCGCCCGCTCGGGATCATTCTGTCGGAGGGGGATGTCCGCATGGAAAGGTGAGGACTCCGGGAACAGTGTGTCGGGAACCTCGCCGTGCCCCTCGAACACGGCGGTGTTGATGTCGTCGAGATTCACTGCCGCGCTCACCGCCTCCCGGGCTCGGGGGTCGTCGAACGGGGCACGTCGGGTGTTCATGACCAGATACTGTCCGCCGCCGACGGGTACGGCGTCGGTGACCAGGCCCGCCTGATCGGCCTTTGCCAGTGCCGCCCAGCTGGATTCGGACGCCAGATCGGCGCCACCGCTGACCATCATGTTGACGCGCTGGTTCGCGTCGCTGACGGCACGGAGTTCGAGGGAGTCGAGATAGGGACGTGGCGCATCCCAGTAGTCGGGGTTACGTTCGAGCTTCATACGATCCTGGCGCGTCCACTCGGTCAGTATGAACGGGCCTGCGCCGACGGGATCTGCGTTGAAGGCGTCGGTCCCCTTGTCCAGCGCGGTGGGGGACGCTATCCAGTTGAGCGCGCTCGACGTGATCGAATTTCCGAACTTCGGGTTGGGCGCGACCAGGATGACCTTCAATGTCGCGTCGTCCACGACCTCGGTCGACGCGATCTGCGACGCCAGTGTCAGCGAACCGGATCCGCGCGACGGATCGAGAATGCGATCCCAATTGACCTTCACTGCATCGGCGTCGAGCGGTGTTCCGTCGGTGAACACGAGATCGGGTCGCAGGGTGAGCAGGAATGTGGCACCGCCGTCGGACGTGGCGAAATCCTCGGCCATCCGATACTCGAGCGCGAGTGTGTGCGGATCGTCGATCATGAGGGTCCCGTACAGAGCATTGCCCAGCAAGCCCTGGCCGACCCAGTTGTTGGCGAGGATCGCCGGGTCGAGCGACAGTGGTTCGCGCACTTGGATGACACGCGCGACACCGCCCGGCACCGGCTCGCCGTCGGATCCCGCGGACGTGGCGGAGTCGGTGCCCGACCCGCACGCCGTCAGGAGCAGTGCCGCCGCGCAGACAGCGACGAGCGCGGTGACCGGATTTCTCTGCTGAGCAACCCATCCGAACATGGATGTACCTATCTTTCAGGTAGCGAAATCGTGGGTGGGTCGCTACCCCGTGACCCACATCTCTGCGGGGATGGGGGAGCCGAGCGAATACATGCGGATGCCGTGAATATTGTCGGTGGTCATGACCGCCGGAGCGCTCGTGTGTACCAGACGGCCGGGGCGACCTCGTTGAGCCGTTTCTGCACGATCTCGTAGGCGGCGTCGCGTTCCTCGGGTGTCGCGCCCACTCGTCCGGCATCGAGAGCCGCGTCGAGTTCGGGATCGGAGATGCCGGTGACGTTGCCCATCGACCGTGAGTGGAAGGCGTTCCACAAGGTGGAGTCCGGCTCTTGGACATTCGCCGACGAGATCATCATCTCGTAGTCGCGGGCGATGTTGCGCGGAATGAACGCGGCGAAATCGACGGCCTCGACGTTCATGTGCACGTTGTCGTATGCGGCCAGTTGCGCCTGGGTGACTTCCGCGGTCGCCTTGGTCTCCGGCAATGTCGTTGCAAGGAATGTGAAGTCGACGGGTTTGCCTTCTGCGGCGAGCTCGTCGAACAGTCGCTGGGCTTCTTCGGGGTTGTTCTCGGCCAACGGAATGTCCTTGTAGAACGGCGATGACTCGGGGAACAGGTTTCCGGGACGTCGCCGGTGCCTTCGAACGCGGCGACGTTGATGTCGTCGAGGTTCAGTGCCATCGAGACGGCGCGACGTGCGCGGGGGTCGTCGAATGGGGCACGACGGGTGTTCATCGCGAAGTACTGCCCACCGCCGACGGGTGCGAGTTCGGTGCCGAGCCCGGCATCCTCGGCTCTGGCAAGGGCTGTCCAGCTGGTTTCCGAAGCGAGATCGGCGCCGCCCGATGCGAGCATGTTCACCCGCTGACTTCCGTCGGGGACATTGAGGAGGGTGATGCTGTCGAGGTACGGCCGGGGTGCATCCCAGTAGTCGGGGTTGCGTGTGAGCTCCATGCGGTCCTGGCGGCGCCACTCGGTGAGCGCGAACGGGCCCGCGCGATCGGGGCGTTGTTGAAGGCGTCCTTGCCCTTCTCCAGTGCGGTGGGGGAGGCGATCCAGTTCAGCGTGCTGTTCGTGATCGAGTAGGCGAACATCGGGTTCGGGTCGGCCATGACGACCTTCAGCGTGGTCTCGTCGACCACCTCGGTTGCGGAGATCTGGGAGGCCTGTGGAAAGGAACTCGACCCCGTGTCGGGATCCGCGATCCGCGACCAATTGAGATGCACAGCGTCGGCATCGAGGGGAGTTCCGTCGGTGAAGGTCAGTCCCGGTTGCAGCTCGAGGGTGAAGGTGTTGCCTCCGTCGGCGGTCGAGAAGTCGGTCGCCATCTGGTATTCGATCTCGAGGGTTTCGGGATTGTCGATCATCAGCGTTCCGTAGAGCGCGTTTCCGAGGAGGCTCTGGCCGACCCAGTTGTTGCTCAACGTGGCAGGGTCGAGCGACACCGGCTCACGAACCTGGATCATGGTGGCCGAGCCACCGGCGACCGGATCGCCGACCGGTTCGTCCGAGCTGCCGCCGGAGCTGGGCGCGCCGCATGCCCCCACGAGTAGTAGCACTGAACATGCCGCAACGACGGTGGTCAGAGTGCGCCGGATCATCGATCTCCCTCATTGTGGGGTGTGTCACAAGTCCTGAGGAGAGAAGTTAGCAAGATCGGACGAGATATAGAAGGCCCTCTCCTGAAATGGTTGAACTGGGTACGATCGCCGAATGGCGGACATGTCCCGTCGTCCGGGCAGACCGCGCGACACCAGCATCGACGAACGGGCACTTGCTGCCGCGCGCGAACTGCTCGCCGAGCAGGGTTTCGAGGCGACGACGATCCAGGCCGTGGCGGTGCGGTCGGGTGTGCACGCATCGGCGATCTATCGCAGGTGGTCGTCACGAATCGAGCTGATCGAGGACGCAGCGTTCCCCATGGAGTCTCCGCTCCGGGTGGACCCGACGGGAGACCTTCGAGAGGATCTGCGCCGCTTCATCCGCGCGTACACCAGCACGTTCAGTGATCCGGCGACACGTGCGGCGGCGGGGCCGCTGCTGGCGTACCGCCGGTCCGATGCCGGTTACGGCGCGGCCTACCAGCGGGTGTCGGTGCGGCCCCAGTTCTTCGCGATCCTGGAGTCGGCGCCACCGGGCGCCGTCGATCCGACTCTCGATCCGCACGACGTGTTCGACATGCTCCTCGGCGCGGTGTGGACGCGCATCGTCGTGCCGATCACGGACTCCCGACCCGACCCGGTCGAGCGGACGGTGGAGATGATCGTGCGAATGCTGAGACCGTGAAAGCTCGCAGCCTGGTGGATGACCACCAGGCTGCGAGGTTCATGCCAGGTCTGCGAGCTTCGTCAGGCGACGTGCTTGGAGTCTCGGAGCGCACCGAGTGCGTCGATACGAGCGACTGCATCGGTCATGATCCGGTCGATCAGCTCTGCACAGCTCGGCAGGTCGTCGACCATTCCCACGGCCTGGCCGGAGGCGAGCACGCCGCGTCGGTGTTGCCTTCGACGAGACCGGCTTTGAGCAACATGGGCGTGTTGGCGGCATGATGATCTGCTGCCAGGTGCGGTCGCTCGCCTTCTTCATGGCGAGTCCGTCCTTGGCGAGCGTCGACCACTTCATGCCGGTCATCGACTTGAACTTCGTCGCGTTCCGCGCTGCCGCGATGAGTCCCTTGGCGTAGCTGGACTTCTCGAGACTGTTCACCAGGTCGGTGTTGAGGACACGATGCGGCATCCCGTCGACCTTGAGGGACACGGTGGTGTCCTGCAGCCCACGAGTGAGGTACTGCTGCTTCACAGAGTCGGGGACCGCGCTGTCGCTGGTGAGCAGGAAGCGGGTGCCCATCGCGACACCGGCCGCACCGTACGACAGCGCCGCGGCAAGACCACGACCGTCGAAGAAACCACCCGCGGCGATGACGGGGATGTCGACGGCATCGAGCACGCTGGGCAGCAGCAACGTGGTGGCGACAGGACCGGTGTGACCACCGCCTTCACCGCCCTGCACGATCACTGCGTCCGCACCCCACGACGCGACCTTCACCGCATGCTTTGCGGCGCCGATCGACGGGATCACGACGATGCCGTGGTCCTTGAGCTTCGCGATGAGCTCCTTCTTGGGAGCCAGCGCGAACGACGCGACCTTGACCTTCTCGCGAATCAGCAGATCGATGCGCTCACCTGCATCCGATGCGTCGGCACGCATGTTCACACCGAACGGCTTGTCGGTCAGCGACTTCGTCTTCGCCACGGCCGCTTCGAGTTCCGGGTACGTCATCGTCGCGGATGCGAGGATGCCCAGACCGCCCGCATTCGATGTTGCGGCCGTCAAGCGCGGACCCGACACCCACCCCATGCCCGTCTGGACGATGGGGTGCTCGATGCCGACGAGTTCGGTCAGCGGGGTACGCAGGACCTGCGCAGATCCCCCGTCGCTTCGCTCGCTCCCGCTGCTCACAGCGAGACCTCGCGGTCGCGCAGGCTCTTCGGTCGATGACCTCGCGGATCAGGCGCAGCTCTTCGGCGGTGGGTTCGCGGGTCACGCCTGCCTCGGCGAGGCCAGCGACCTCGAACGACGTGTTCGCGGCGACGGTGTCGGCGTCGACACCCGGATGCAGCGACAGTGCGCGGAACGAGTGGTCCGGTCCACCGAAGTCGAACACACCGAGGTTGGTGACCACGCGGGGAATGCTCAGGAAACGGAACGCAGGGTTCTCGGGGTCGACCTTGTCGTAGCCGACGCCGCACACGATGTCGACCTTGTCGGTGAAGACGCGGCTCGAATGCTTGCCGACCCAGTAGCTGGTGGCGTGGTTGATGCTGTTGCCCGGCGCGCCGCGCACGCCGAACATCTGACGCGTCGGCTGCTGCAGCGGACCGAATGCGGAGAGGTTCTGGTTGCCGTACCGGTCGATCTGGTTGGCGCCCATCACCACGTGCCGGCGACCGGACGCGACGACGTCGAACACCTTTCGGAACGGCATCCAGCCTTCGACCGGAGCCTTCGCGCCGAGCGCGGGCACCTCGGCGAGAATGAGTGCCTCACCGTCGGTGATCACCAGGTCGGGTTCGGTGGTGAGCTTGGCCAGGCGAGCTCCGATCTGCGGGAGCGTCGCCATCGGGCTTGCGACGATTTCGCCTGCGCCGGAGAAGATCTCGGCGCATGCGATCGCGCAGTACTCTGCGCGGGTCACGGTGTCGGTGCTGGAGGTGATGTCGGTGGTCATGCCTGCTTCTCCCGGTGTTCGATTCGGCTGCGAACTTCTCGACGGCGGCCTGGTAGTCCTCTTCGGATCCGGAGAGGAACCGGTCGACGAAGGTCTGCCACGACTCGGGGGTCTTGGCGGCCTCGGCGTAGTGACGCTGGAACTTCTCGTCGCGACCGTACGAGTCGCCGGCGAGGGTGAAGTGCGCGCCGTTCGGTGCCTCGACGACACCGTCGACCATCAGGCGGTTGAGCAGCAACTGCTGCAGCGGAACTTCCTTGACCAGCTGCTCGGTCTCGACGACCTTCTCCACGGAGACGTACCGCTTCTCGGCGGCCATGCAGTAGAGATCGTCGAAGTACGGGTCGACGCCCTGGTAGCCGGCGTTGCCGTGCTTGTCGCCGATGTTCAGGTGCACGAACGAGGCGTCCAGGTTCAGTGCGGGCATCGCGATCAGAGTCTCGCGCTTGCCGGATTCGTCGGCGTAGGGCGAGGTGACGGTCTGCAGTTCATCGCCCCAGAAGGTCTGCACGTCGGAGCCGAGTCCGGCGCGGATGGGCAGGAACGGCAGGCGCGCGGCGGCGGCTTCGAGGCCGCACTTGACCATGCCCTCGTCCATCTCGCGGGCGACGAGCGTGCCCTCGGTGCGGGCCTTGGCGAACCACGGGTCGTAGAACGGTGCCGAGTCGAGCGATACGAATCCGTAGTACGCCTTCTTGACCTTGCCTGCGGAGCACAGCAGGCCGAGGTCCGGTCCGCCGTAGGTGACGACGGTCAGGTCCTTGATGTCCGAACGCAGAATTGCGCGGACGAACGCCATGGGCTTGCGGCGCGACCCCCAGCCGCCGAGGCCGATGGTCATTCCGCTGCGCAGTTCGCCGACGACCTCGTCGAGCGACATTCTCTTGTCACGCATGAGTGTTCAAGCTCCTGTTCGTGCTGCTCAGTTCTCTGTACTGCTCAGTGGTTGCTTCGGGGCTTGCCCGTGGCGACGAACTCGTCGCGGTGCTCGTCGGCGACACCGGCGAGGTTCAATTCGAAGGTGAAGCCCTGCTCGATGCGGTAGGCGGTCTTCACGTCGACGGGATCGATCCGGTTGATCGCTTCCTTGGCGCGACGGATGACGCGGGTGTCCTTCGCGGCGATCATGCCGGCGACCTCGAGCGCAGCGGCATCGAGTTCCTCGCGCGGAACCACCTTGTATACGGACCCGAAGTGTTCGAGCTGCTGGGCCGTGACGTTCTGCGCCGTGTAGTACAGCGTGCGCATCAGGTGTTGCGGTACAAGTCGCGACAGATGGGTCGCGGCTCCCAGTGCACCGCGGTCGACCTCGGGGAGACCGAACACCGCGTCGTCGGACGCGACGATGACATCCGCGTTGCCCACGAGGCCGATTCCGCCGCCGACGCAGAAGCCGTTGACGGCGACGACGACGGGGACCTCGCAGTCGTACACGGCGGCGAATGCGGCGGCGCAGCCGTGGTTGGCGGCGATGAGGGCATCGAAGCCTTCGGTGGCCTGCATTTCCTTGATGTCGACGCCGGCGTTGAAGCCGCGTCCCTCGGCGCGCAGGACCACGACGTGGGTGTTCATGTCCTTGCCGGCGGCAAGGACGGCGTCGGCGAGTTCGAACCATGCGGCGGAGGGGAGTGCGTTCACGGGCGGGAAGTCGACGGTGACCGTGGTGATCCCAGCTCCGTCGGTGGTGGAGGTGATGCCCATGGCATATTCCTAACTTCGTACCGAACCAAGCGATTGCTTGGTAAGTTAGCACATGGGCCGACACCGGCCCAGTACCGTGAGGAATACTTCAGGGCTCGCGCAGGCCGTGCCCGGGGTGTCGCCGCACGATCTTGCCCGTGGAATTGCGAGGTAGCAGGTCGCGTGTCAACCGCCAGCGCGTCGGCACCTTGAAGTACGCGAGCCGTTCGGCCGTGAACGCCGTGAGCTCCTCCTTGGTCGCATCCGCACCGGCTACGAGAACGACGGTTGCGCAGACCTCCTGGCCCCATTCGGCATGAGCCATGCCTGTGACCAGGCATTCTCGCACTGCGGGGTGGGCGCCGAGCGCACGCTCGACCTCCGACGGGAAGATGTCCTCGCCGTTCTGCCGGATCATGTCCGCGCGCCGTCCCAGCAGACGTAGTCGGCCGTGTTCGACGACGCCGTAGTCGCCCGTGCGGAGCCACCGATCGGGCGTGATCGTCTCCGCGGTGGCCTCGTCGTCGCCCCAGTACCCGAGCATCACGAACGGGCTGCGCACGCAGATCTCCCCGGCATGTCCGTCGGGCAGCCAGCCGCCGTCCGGGTCACGGATCTCGAGGCTCACCGTGATCACCGGTTCCCCGACCGTGCCGGGATGTTCTTCGAGTTCCCGCGCGGTGGCCGACGCGATCGATGTGCTGCATTCGGTGAGGGTGTAGCTGTCGACGACGGCGTCGCGAGCGAACGGCAGATGTCTGCGTATCCGCTGAGCGAACTCGGGAGTGGACGGCTCCGACGACAGCGTGAACCTGATCAGAGAGGTCAGGTCGTATCGGTCGAGATCGTCGATCTCGAGCATGCGCGCCGCCATCGATGGCACAGCATTCCAATGGGTGACGTGCTCGTTTTCGAGCAGTTCGAGTACGGGTCGAATACCGAGCCAGCCCTGGTTCATCACGACGGTGCTGCCGGTCGCGAGCCGAGGGACGATTGTGTTGTGCAGGCTCGTGATGTGGCAAAGGGAAGAAGTGAGCAGGTGGCGGGTGTCCGAGGGGATATCGCGCGCGTACACCTCTCCGGTCCACGCGCAGGTGATGGCATCGGAGTATCGGTGATAGTCCGCCACGGCCAGGATGTTTCGTTGAGAATGCAACGCGCCCTTGGGATCACCGCTCGTTCCGGAGGTGTAGAGCAGCACGGCCGGGTCGTCCTCGACGACCCGAGGTGGGGGAGGCTGACACCCGGAGAACTCCGCGATCAGGCGAGGAAGATCACCTTCGAGGGTGAGCACGATCGTGTCGTCCGAGTGGAGACCGACGAGGGCGTCTGCGCGTGGCTCATCAGCGAAGACCACCCGAGGGCAGGAATGCTGGATCCCGAATTCGATCTCAGGTTGCACCCACCACGCATTGAGCCGACGGTGATCGCACCGAGCGCCTGTGTCGCCCAGAACGCGGTGACCCATTCGAGACGGTTCGCCGACAGGATCGCCACCCGGTCGCCGACCCCCACGCCGTAGCGTTCGCGGAGCGCCGCAGCCAGCGCGTATGCCTCCCGCGCGTGCTCGGCGAACGAGATCCTGCGCTCCCACGTGACCAGGTATTCGCGGTCACCCCACACGAGGGACTGCGACAGCAGATCCGCGACCGCACGGTCGCGGTTCTTCATCACGGGCATCTCGGAACCGAGCACGTCGCCCATGGTGATCTCGAAGTCGCCTCCGCGGCCGGTGAGCCGCGAGATGAGCTGGTTCAGGTAGGGGCGCGGATCCGACGGTACGGTCACTGGCACACTCCCTGCCCCGCGCCGAGGACCTGCGCGGCCGTAATTTCTGCACGTCGCACGGAACTTCCTCCTCGACTGTACTGCGTGTCGCGAAAGACTCTCACGCTCTGGACAGCGACCTTCCAATGTACCGGTGAGTGAGACATGCGGTGGTAGGGGCCAGGGGTAGCCCTAGCCTGCTCACGGTGGAGAAAGGACTGCCTGCCATGACCACTACGGAAGAATCGTCGACCGCTCGCTGGCGCGGCGTGGAGCTGGGAACGCGCACCGTTCGTTACGACGAGAGCGACGCGATCCTGTACGCGCTCGCGGTCGGAGCACCTGCCACCGACCTCGACCTCGTGTTCGAGGACCGTCTGCGGGTCCTCCCTACGTTCGCGTTGACGCTCGCACAGTGGGCGCCGGACGAACTCGGCAGCCGCGGTGCGTTCGACACCCGAACGCTGTGCACGGGTCCCAGTCTCTCGAGGTTCGCGCACCGCTGCCGCGCTCAGGCGAACTGACGTTGTCGGCACGGGTCGGCGACGTGTGGGACAAGGGTCGTGCTGCAGTGTTCGACGTCGTGGTCGAGTGCGAGTTCTTCGTCGCCACGTGGTCGTTGTTCGCGCCCGGCGCGGGTGGGTTCGGCGGAGAACGCGGTCCGTCGGCAGCCGCCGTGCCGGAGGGCGAACCGGACACCACGACAACGTTGAGCACCCGTGACGACCAGGCTGCGCTCTACCGGTTGACCGGAGATCGGCACCACATCCACATCGACCCCGCCGCGGCCGCGCACATCGGCAGCCTCGCCCGATCATGCACGGTCTCTGCACACTCGCTGCGGCGACCATCCCGCTTGCCCGCGCGGTAGGCGCACACCCCGCGGACCTGACATCGCTGGCCGGCCGCTTCGCGTCGCCGGCATTCCCTGGAGACGACCACGAGATCCGGGTCTGGGGCAACCGCGACACCTTGCAGTTCGACGTCCGTACCGGCGACAACGCCGTCGTCTCCGGCGGACATGCGACGTTCGGCCGACCGCCCCTGTGAGGGGCCGGAAATATCTGGAGGAATGAGTTGGACACGTTCGCCGAGGTAGTGCGTTCTCGTAAGGGCGACGACAAGATCGGCCTGCGTTTCGAGGACAGGCAGTGGACCTGGGACGAGGTGACCCAGGAGAGTGCTGATCGAGCGGCCGCCCTCACGGCGACCGTTCCCGAACCGGCCGAGCGCCGCCGCCACATCGGTGTGCTGCTCGAGAACGTTCCGGACTTCGTGTTCTGGATCGGAGCCGGGGCGCTTGCCGGGGCCGTCGTCGTGGGCATCAACGCGAGCCGCAGCGGCCGGGAGATCGCCGACGACATCCGTCAGGCGGACGTCGATTTCGTCATCACCGAATCGCGCCTGGCGCATCTGGTGGACGGCACCGACCACGGCCTGCCCGCGGATCGGATCCTCGACATCGACTCGTCGGAGTATGCGCAGTTCCTCGAGCCGTACCGAGCGCGGACCTGCCCGAGACGATTCCGTCGCCCGACGACATCGCACTTCTGCTCTTCAGTTCCGGGTCGACGGGACGGCCGAAGGCCGTGATCGTCACGCAGGGCAGGCTGGGGCGCCTCCTCGATGTCCTCGTCGAGCGCACCCGTATGCGCCGGGATTCGGTGGCATATCTGTGTATGCCGCTGTTCCACGGCAATGCCGTGATGCTCAATCTGGGCACCGCCATGCGTGTCGGAGCGACCGTCGGCCTGATCCGGAAGTTCTCCGCCAGCAAGTTCTCGGACGACATCCACCGTTACGGTGCGACTTTCGTCAACTACGTGGGACGTGCGCTGTCGTACGTGCTGAACAAGCCCGAGGACCCCCGCGATCGCACCGGAACACTCGAGGTGGCGTTCGGCACCGAAGCGTCCGAGGTGGACATCGCTCGGTTCACCGAACGATTCGGGTGCGTCGTGATCGAGGGCTACGGCTCGAGTGAGGGCGTCATCAGGATCAACCGCACCCCCGAATGCCCCACCGGGTCGCTGGGCGTGGTGTCGGGCGACGTCGATGTGCGGATCATGAACGAGGAGACGGACGAGGAGTGCCCGCCCGCGCGGTTCGACGAAACCGGCCGGCTGCTCAACTCCGAGGCGGTCGGCAGATCGTCTCGATCGGCGGTGCCGCAGCGTTCGAGGGCTACTACAAGAATCCGGGGGCCGCGGCCGAACGGGTCAAGGGCGACGATTTCTGGACCGGTGATCTCGCGTACCGCGACGCCGACGGGTTCTTCTACTTCGCCGGTCGCGCGTCGGATTGGCTGCGTGTGGACAGCGAAAACTTCTCGGCCGCGCCGCTCGAGCGGATCCTGTTGCGGGTCAGCGGGATTCTTTCGGCACCTGTCTTCGCGGTGCCGGACCCCGCAACGGGTGATCAGGTGATGTGCGCGGTCGAACTCGATGCCGGAGCCGTGTTCGATCCCGAGGTGTTCGGGCAGACTCTCGCCGAGCAGCCGGACATGGGCGACAAGTGGTGGCCGCGTTTCGTGCGCGTGACCGATCACGTCCCGCTCACGGGCAGCAACAAGATCGACAAGGCGCCGCTGCGCGCGGCTGCGTGGAGCACCGACGACCCGGTCTATATCAGGGTCGGCCGCACTCACGAGTACGTCCTGCTCGACGACGAAGCACGCGCGCGCATCGAACGTGACTTCGCGGAGCAGGGCCGGTCGGCGCTTCTGCCCGCTCCGCTCACGTCGGCATAGTCGGGTCTCACCGAGCGGGACCGTGAGCTCGGTCGTGACATCGCTCACCTACGGTGGCGGTAGTACAGCCCTCTCCACCAGGACATATCGCGTATGCGACAGGTCCGAGCCGCGACCGGAACAACACCGTTCCACCCCTACTTCCGAAAGGACGGATGACCGTGAGCCTGGAAACGTCCGGAGACACCGAAATCCGTGAGATCGTCGTCGGTAACGCCCCCACCCGCTTCGCTCGCGGATGGCACTGCCTCGGTCTGGCAGAGTCGTTCAAGGACGGCAAGCCGCATTCCATCGAAGCGTTCGGCACGAAGCTCGTCGCGTGGGCCGACAGCAACGGAGACCTGAAGATTCTCGACGGCTACTGCCGTCACATGGGCGGCGACCTGACCCAGGGCACCGTCAAGGGCGACAACATCGCCTGCCCCTTCCACGACTGGCGGTGGGGTGGCAACGGTCGCTGCAAGGACATTCCGTACGCCCGACGTGTGCCTCCCATCGCGAAGACCCGCGCATGGACCACGCTCGTGCAGGACGGCCTGTTCTTCGTCTGGCACGATCCCGAGGGCAACCCGCCGCCGGCGGATGTCACGATTCCTCGGATCGCGGGTGCGACCAGCGACGAGTGGACCGACTGGATCTGGTACACCACCGAGGTCGATACCAACTGCCGCGAGATCATCGACAACATCGTCGACATGGCGCACTTCTTCTACGTGCACTACTCGTTCCCGACGTTCTTCAAGAACGTCTTCGAAGGCCACGTCGCGACGCAGATCATGAAGGGTCAGGCTCGCCCGGACATGCGTCCGAACACCGAAGGGCAGCCGAAGATGCTCGGCAGCCACTCCGAGGCGTCGTACTTCGGCCCGTCGTTCATGATCGACGATCTGAAGTACGAGTACGAGGGCTACGACATCGAATCGGTGCTCCTGAACTGCCATTACCCGGTCTCTGCCGACAAGTTCGTGCTGATGTACGGGATGATCGTCAAGAAGTCGGAGCGGCTCGAAGGTGACGCGGCCGAGGCGACGGCGCAGCAGTTCGGCAACTTCATTGCGCGTGGTTTCGAGCAGGACGTCGAGATCTGGAAGAACAAGACCCGGATCGAGAACCGCTGTTGTGCGAGGAGGACGGCCCGGTCTACCAGTTGCGACGCTGGTACGAGCAGTTCTACGTCGACGCCGCAGAGGTGAAGCCGGAGATGGTCGACCGTTTCGAGTTCGAGATGGATACCACCCGGCCGGTCGCGGCCTGGATGAAGGAAGTCGAAGCCAATATGGCAGCGAAGGCGGAGGCCGACGCTGCCGCTACGGAGAAGGCGAATGCAGCCCCTTCGGTGTAACGACTGCATGGCGCAGGTGCTGGTGAAGAAGAACAGCTGGGAGCACACCGAGGTCCAGTGGGATCAGCGGTCGCGTCAGCAGTGCCGTGAATTCGGGGCCGGGGCGGCGACGTCCCGCGTCCGGGTGCACCGGTGCCGACCTGCCCCTCGATGCTCGCCACCATCACCCGCGCCGCCGCCGACGGGCTGATCGACGTTCTCGACGATGCGCCCGTCCCGGCTCCGATCGTCCAGTAAACATTTGCCGAGTACACCAATACCTTTCGAAGGATCTCCATGACCGACCCCATTTCGATCGACCGCGCCCGGTACGGACAGTGGGCGGTGATCGCCGGCGGTTCCGAGGGCGTCGGCGCGTCCTTCGCCGACGAACTCGCCCGTGCCGGATTCGACCTGCTGCTCATCGCCCGCAAGCCGGGGCCTCTCGAGGAGACCGCGGCGAAGGTGCGTGAGCACGGCCGGGAAGTACGTACGCTCTCCCTGGATCTGCTCGCGGCGGACGCCGTCGAGACGATCCGGTCGGCCACGGCCGATCTCGAGGTGGGCCTGTTCATCTTCAATGCGGGCGCCAACAGCTACGGCCACGAGTTCGTCACCGGCGATCTCGACGGCTTCCGCGGCGTGATCGAGCTGAACGTGCACCGTCAGATCGAGCTGTCGCACCTGTTCGGGGCTCGGATGAAGGAGATGGGTCGCGGCGGCATCATGCTGCTCGGATCCTTGGCCGGATACATGGGTTCGGAGCATCAGAGCATCTACGCGGCGTCGAAGGCGTTCAGCCGGATCTTCGCGGAGAGCCTGTGGATCGAACTCGAACCGCACAATGTGCAGGTGGTCGAACTGGTGCTCGGTGTCACCCGTACGCCGGCAATGGAGCGCGCCGGCCTGAACTTCGATGTTCCGGGCATGCTGGTCGCCGAGCCGGAGGACGTGGCCCGTGAGGGTCTCGAGCACCTGGCCGACGGGCCGGTCTGGATTGCGGGCGGCAACTACGACGCCGCGGTCAAGCGCAGCGGCTTCCCCCGCGACAAGATGGTGAGTGGCGCCGCCAAGGCGATGCGGGCCCTGCTCAACCGCTGATACTGCTCGAACGACGAAGAACGGGCCGCGAGGTGATCACCTCGCCGGCCCGTTCTTCGTCTGTAGGTGGATCAGAACTCGATCTCGATGTTGTCGCTGATCGGACGAGCCTGGCACGCGAGCACGTATCCGCTCGCGACGTCCTCGTCGTCGAGGATCGCAGACTCGGGCATGTCGACCTTGCCGGACACGACCGTGCATGCGCACGAACCGCATTCACCTTCGCGGCACGAGTAGGGCACATCTAGGCCGCGGGAGAGCATGACATCGACGAGGGTCGCGGAACGGGGCCAGGAGAGTTCGTGGTTCTCCCCGTCGAGGCTCACCTGAACGGATGCGGTCTCCTCGCCGTCGGACACCTCGATCGGGGCGATCTCGGCGAACGGATCTCCAGACAGGGACGTGAACACCTCGGCATGGATGCGGTCCGACGGCATCCCGGCCGTTCCGAGTCCTTCGCGCACGGCGTCCATGAACGGCTGCGGGCCACACATGTACGCGTGATGCGCGTGGTACGGCGCGAGCAGTGTCGCGAGCTGACCCACGACGGGCCGGCCCTGCACGGTTTCGAGCCAGTGCAGGACGGTGAATGCGCCGGGATGGCGTTCGGCGAGCTCGCGCAGCTCTCGAGCGAAGATGACGGACGACTCGTCGCGATTGGCGTAGAAGACGACGATGTCGCGGTTGCCCGCAGCGAGTGCCGACTTGAGAATCGACATCACCGGGGTGATTCCGCTACCCGCAGCACACAACAGCAGCTTGTCGTCGAGGCTGCTCGGGGTGAACACGCCCGCCGGTGGCAGGACCTCGACCTCGTCACCGGAACGGACGTTGTCGCACAACCAATTGGATCCGTATCCGTCGGCAGTGCGCTTGACGGTGACCTTGAGCTTCTCGTCGCAGTGCGGCGAGCTCGCGAGCGAGTAGCAGCGCGCCACCGAACCCGTCAGATCGCTGGGGATCCGGAGGGTCAGGAACTGGCCGGGCTTGTAGGTGAACCGGTGTTGCTGGTCTGCGGGGACGTCGAACACAAGTGAACATGCGTCGGCGGTCTCCTGCACGACAGCGGCCACGGTGACCGACACCGCACGTGTGCTCACCGGTGTCTGAACAGATGTCATGGCGGCTTCCTCGGATAGGGAAAGGATTGTGGATCACGGTAATACGTTCGGTGCAGACGATGATCGGCTCTCCCGTTGGCTGGGATGCCATCCGGGAGAGCCGATCATCCAGCGACAGCGCTGTCGCGTGCGGGATTCAGATGAGGTCGGTTGCGTGCGCCGCCCGGTCGAATTCCGGAAGGTCGGATCCCTCCCGGAGCGTGGTCGCCAGCGTGGGATCGGCAAGGTGGAGCCGGCCGATGGCGGCGAGGTCGAACTCGTCGGCGGAAAGTCTGCGTTCGAGTTCGGGAATGTTGTCCTCGGCGGGAGCGAACCGGCGGCCATGCTCTCCCGCAGGCTCGCTCCGATGCCGACACTGCCGACGGCCATCGACGTCACGCCGGTCAGTTTCTTGGCCCACCCCGCCAGCGACAGGTCGCTGCCGTCGAAGACGGGTGCGTCGAACCGGCGGATGCTCGCATCGAAGACGTCGACGCCGGCGTCGACGAGCGCGGTGAGGATGGTCTTCAGCTCGTCGGGGGACTGTGCGATCTGCGCGGTGTAGTCCTGCTGCTTGTGCTGGGAGAAGCGGAAGAAGATCGGTGCGTCGTCGCCGATTGCGTTTCGGATCGACGCTACGACAGCGCTGGGGTAGCGGGTGCGTCGCTCGAGATCGCCACCCCATTCGTCGTCACGCTGGTTGGTGGAGTCCCACAGGAACGAGTCGAGCAGGTAGCCGTGACCGCCGTGCAGGGCGATGCCGTCGAACCCGACCTCACGGGCGTTTCGGGCCGCCTGCGTGTAGGCGGTGATGGTGTCGGCGATGTCCTCGTCGGTCATGGCGCGACACGGTTGCGTTGCCTGCGCGACGTAGTCCTCGGAGTAGGAGGTCACGCCGGGCTTGCCCCAGACGCCGGACGGTTTCATCGGGGTGAGCGCGGGATCGACGTCGCGTGGGTCATTGCGCCCCAGAGGGGGCCCACGTGCCACAGCTGGGGGATGATCCGGCCGCCCTCGGCGTGGACCGCGTCGACCACGCGTTGCCAGCTCGAGTGCGTCGTCGCCGTACATACGGGGGACGAGCGGGTTGTCCACGGCCGTCGCATGTTCGATGGCCGTACCTTCGGTGATGATCAGTCCGGTGCCGCCTGCGGCGCGTCGTCGGTAGTACTCGGCGACATCTGCTCCGGGTACTCCGCCGGGGGAGTGCGAACGCGTCATCGGCGACATCACGATGCGGTTGGGCAGCTCGAGCGACCGAATCGACAGGGGCCGGAACAAAGGGGACAGTGTGCGGGTCATTGGCGCGGTGTGCTTTCGTCGTTGTCGGACAGAGGCGGTGGAGGTTCGAACGACGCGCCGACCTCGAGTGCTCGATCGCGCAACGCGTGCAGCTGGTCGCAGTAGTGCTCGACCCCGGTGGCCATGATGGGGGTGCTCACGATGGTCGCTCCCGCATCTGCGCGCCGCTCGAGCGCGCGCAGGACTGCGTCGGGTGAACCGAGCGGGTCGAGGGGCCGGGCAGTGGGGAGTACGACCTCGAAACCATTGGGGAGGTCTGCTTTTCGCAGCATCGTCTCGATCTGTTCCAACGTGAGACCGAACGGTATCCAGCCGTCGCCGAGTGTGGTGGCACGTCGCAGGGAACGCGGTGTGCGTCCACCGATCCAGAAAGGAACGTGCTGTTGCACGGCGTGCGGCTGGACGTAGAGGTCCGCGAAATCGTAGTAGGTGCCGTGGAACTCGGGGGATGCTGTCGACATGCAGGCGCGCAATGCGGCGAGGGCCTCGTCGGCGCGTGCACCGCGGTCGGCGAACGGCGCCCCGAGGAGGGTGAATTCCTCTTCGAGGGTTCCGACTCCCAGTCCGAGGACGAGCCGGCCGCCACTGACGGTGTCGAGAGTGCCGTAGCGTTTCGCGATTTCCAAGGGGTGGTGGTAGCCGAGGACGAGGACGCGCGTGTTCAAACGGATGCGCGACGTGCGTGCGGCGAGATACCCGAAGGTCGACAGCGGGTCCCAGTAGATACCGCCGCGTTCGGCCGCGATGTCTGTCGGGACGGCGACGTGTTCGCTGCAGGTCAGATGGTGGTAGCCGAGTTCGTCGGCGGTCTCCGCGACTCGCGCGAGTTCCGTGATCCCGGCGTCGCGCTCCCACTCCGCCTGAGAGGCGGGGTGTCCGATAACGACGGGTGATGTGATTCCTATGTACATCCGATCGATCACCTCATACCGAAACGGGCGTGCCGAGCAACGGCAGCGGGGGTGCGGACACAGGGTTGCCTACTGAAGTGTGTACTCGGCGGTGGGCGACGGTTCACGTGGTCTCCTGCTCAGTGGGATGCGTGGGCTCTCGGTGTTCCGGCAGCGTGTCCGGTGAGTGGGCGCGCGAAGCTCTCGGGTCCGTACTTGTGTTATCGGGTTCTGATTGTGATACTGGTCTCGGTGGCCACAAGAATGAATTTCAGTTTTGCCTGTTTCTCCAGGCAGAGCGAAGGTTGAGAGGACAGGCCGATGGTCGAATCCACGATGGCATCCACGATGGTCGAACCCGCAGCGACTCGGACTGCACCCGCGCAGATCACGTCGGAGACGAAGCATGAGCTTCCGGCGTCGATGGTCGAGCGCATGACACTGATCCTCGACGCCTTCGCCGGCGCCGGTTCCCGCCTGACGCTCGAAGAAGTGGCGTGCCGCACGGGCTTGCCCCGATCGACGGCCCACCGCATCCTCGACCAGATGGTCCGCCTCGAATGGGTCGACCACGCGTCGTTCGGCTACTGCCTCGGCCGCCGAGCGAAGTCTCTCGGCGCAAGCGACAACGGTCAGAGCCGTATCCGAGAAGCGGCGGCACCCCTCCTCCACGAACTCCACCTGCAGACCGGAATGGTCGCCCACCTCGCTGTTCTCGATCGGGGTGACTGTCTCTACCTCGACAAGATCGGCGGCCAGCTCGCCGCGACCCTGACCTCCCGCGTCGGTGGCCGCGTGCCCGCGTACCTCACCGCGTGCGGCAAGGCGATTCTCGCCGGGCTGGAACCCGAGATGGTCGACGCCTTCTACGGCCCCCACCTCGTCCGCCGCACCGAGCGCTCGATTGCCGAACTCGCCACGCTGCACCAGGAGCTGGGACGAATTCGGCAGCGTCACGGACTGGCCTTCGAAACGGGCGAAGCCATGAACAGCATGGCGTGTGTCGGAGCTGCGGTGCGCAGTCCCCGAAGGCCCGGTCGCCGGCATCCTCCTGTGC
>BBEG01000063.1 GCA_001312645.1 Rhodococcus sp. JCM 9791 | reverse complement strand
CGAGCGACTCGCCGCGGACCCGCGGTGCGTCGCGGTAGGGGAGACCGGCCTCGACCTGTACTGGCCGGGCAAGCTCGACGGCTGCGCCGAACCGGCCGAGCAGGAAGAAGGTTTCCGGTGGCATATCGATCTCGCGAAGCGGCTCGGTAAGCCGCTGATGATCCACAATCGGGAGGCCGACGACGATCTGCTGCGGGTGCTGCACGACGAGGGAGCACCCGAGACCGTGATCTTCCACTGCTTCTCCTCGGGTCCCGAGATGGCGCGGGCATGCGCCGACGCCGGCTACCACCTGAGTTTCTCGGGCACCGTCAGCTTCAAGAACGCCAAAGCGTTGCGTGAGGCCGCGCCCCTCGTGCCGCGCGAGCAGGTCCTCGTCGAGACCGACGCGCCGTTCCTGACTCCGCATCCGTTCCGGGGTGCACCCAACGAGTCGTACTGTCTGCCCTACACGGTGCGTGCCCTCGCCGAGATGCGTGGCGACGACGCGCTCGAACTCGCCGCAGCAACCACCGCGAATGCTGAACGGGTGTACGGACTTTCGTGAACATGCCTCGCGTCGACAACTCGGACGTGAGACCGTGGGCGCATGCACAACTTCGTCTACACGGCACAACCGGCTCGGGTGATCTTCGGTACGGGCACCGCGTCGAAGGTCGGCGACGAGGTACGCCGACTCGGTAGATCGCGCGTGTTGCTGCTCGGTGGCGAGCACGTGCGTCCGCAGTCGGATCTCGTCGAACGTGCGCTCGGGTCGTTGCAGGTGGCGCGATTCGACGGTGCGGTGATGCACACGCCCGTCTCCGTGACCGAGCGGGTCCTGAAGTACGTCACCGAACACGAGGCGGACGCGGTCGTCGCGGTCGGCGGTGGATCGACCACGGGTCTGGCGAAGGCGCTGGCCGTCCGGACGGGGATCGACCAGGTGATTCTGCCGACCACGTACGCGGGCTCGGAGGTCACGCCCACCCTCGGTGAGACGGCCGACGGGGCGAAGACCACGCGGTCGTCGCCCGACATCCTGCCGGAGACGGTGATCTACGATGTCGAGTTCAGTGCAGGGCTGCCGGTCCCGATGGCCGTGACCAGTGCGGTCAACGCGCTGGCGCACGCGGTGGAGGCGTTGTACGCGGAGCACGCCAACCCCATCGTCGATGCCCTCGGGCTGCAGGCGATCACCTCGATCGGCCGGGGGCTTCCCGCGCTCGGAGTGGACGGTGCGGATCTCGAGGGCCGCTCCGATCTACTGCTCGCGGCGTGGCTGTCGGGCGTGTGCCTCGGGTCGGTGGGGATGGCGCTTCATCACAAGTTGTGTCACGTCCTCGGTGGGTCGTTCGATCTTCCGCACGCAGCCACACACACCGTGATGCTGCCGCACGTCATGGCCTACAACGCCCCGTCGGTCCCTGGGGTGATGGCCCGGATCGCCGATGCGCTCGGGGTGGACTCGGCGCCCTCCGGGGTGTACGACCTCATCGCTTCGGCGGGGGGACCGACGGCGCTGGCGGATCTCGGCATGCGTGAGGCCGACCTCGACGAGGCCGCGCGTCGGGCGACAGAGCGGACGTATCCGAATCCGAGGGAGGTGACCTATGTGGGCGTGCGCAGGTTGCTCGGCGAGGCATTTTCGGGATCGCGCCCGCAGTGACCCCGCCTACATCCCGCCCGATTAGGTTGAACCTACAACCATCGATTGCTACTTTTGGTTGCGTTGTCAACTAGAAGGGGCCTTTCGGCCTCGCAACCGAAGGGTCATCCCCATGAACAATCCGCTCGTTCGCGACATCGGCATCCTGATCGCACGCCTCGGCCTCGGCATCATCTTCCTGACCCACGGCCTGCAGAAGCTCACAGTGTGGGGTCAGTCCGGCACCACCGCCGGCTTCGAGGGCATGGGCGCGCCCGCGCCTTCTGTGAGCGCATTCGCCGCAACCTGGATCGAGACGCTCGGCGGAATCGCGCTGATCCTCGGGGTGCTCACGCCGATCTTCGGTGTCCTGCTGTTCCTCGTCATGACCGGTGCTTTCTTCATCGCCCACGTCGATAACGGCGTGTACGTGACCGACGGCGGCTTCGAGCTCGTCACTGCACTCGGCCTCGGCGCTCTGCTCCTTGCCGCAGTGGGTGCGGGACGATTCAGCGTCGACCGTCTCCTTGCGCCGAAGCTGCCGTTCCTCGCGCAGAAGGATCCGGCTCTCAGCGCTGCGTAATCGATCTCGGAACGTCGCGTCGAAGGGCGCATCGCGGGTGATCACACGATCGCCGGCGGTGCGCCCTTCGTGTCGTCCGGGCTGTTCGAGATCCGGCCCGGACCGGTATCGGCAGGGTGGCAGAGCTGTGGATCGCGGGGGGAGCGACCGAAAAAATCGACGCCATATACAGGTAGTGATCGGAAAATTATTCACTTCGAAGGAAATGTAATCCCGGCCACAATATTCGCAGATCTGGTACGGGCGGAGCTTTTGTATCAACCCGTTTTGTGATCGAAAATATCGACTTATCACTGAACGGTTACACATATAACCACTGGTAGATGGTGTCTAGTTGCCATATCAATTCACGTTCGTTACCGTGCCGTGATCACAGTCGTCGTCTGTCTGGAATTGTTGTGTCACCCTTCACCAAGATCAACCGAATCAAATCCCCGGTGTTCTTCGCGGTCGTTGCGGCATTGTTCGTAACCCTCGGAGCCGGCGGGATCACCGCACTCGTCATGCACAAGGACGTCACGCTCGACATCGACGGAGAGCAGCGCGCCTTCGGCACGATGAGCTCGAACGTCGGCGACATCCTCGCTGCTGCCGGCTACGAGGTCGGGGAACACGATGTCGTCGCTCCGGCCGCCGATTCCGCGGTCTCCGATGGCGACACCATCGTGCTGCGTCAGGCCCGCGAGATCGCGTTGACCGTCGACGGCGACGAGCGCACGGTGTGGACCACCGCGCTCACCGTCGACGAAGCTCTCGCACAGTTCCAGCTGGACGGCGATGTCTACGTCTCGGCATCGCGTTCGCATCGCTTGCCGCTCGACGGCACCGACCTCGAGGTCGTCAGCCCCAGGACCGTGCAGTTCGCCGACAACGGCGCGCCGGCTGCGCCGGTACGGATCGCGGCCCCGACAGTGGGTGAGTTCCTGAAGGTGCACAACGTTGCGCTCGAGCAGGCCGACAGCGTGAACATCCCGGCCGACGCCGCGCTCGACGAGGGTATGGAGATCGTCGTGACCCGCGATCGCGTCGAGAGCCGCATCGAGAACCTGCCGATCGAGGCGCCCCAGAACCGGGTCGACGATCCGAACATGACCGAAGGCGAGACCGTGCTCGACCATCCGGGTGTCCCCGGTGAGCGTTCCGTCACCTTCGACGTCCACACCGTCAACGGTGTCGAGGTCGGTCGCACCGAGACGGCGTCGAATGTTCTGACCGAACCGCAGCCCGCGACCCTCCGCGTGGGCACCATGCCCAAGCCGGCCGTCCCCGCATCCGGTCGAGCATCCACCTGGGATTCCATCGCACAGTGCGAGGCCACCGGAAACTGGGCCATCAACACGGGCAACGGGTTCTACGGCGCCTGCAGTTCACGCAACAGACATGGGCCGCGTTCGGCGGCACCGAGTACGCGGCGCGTGCCGACATGGCCTCCCGTGAACAGCAGATCGCGGTCGCGAGAAGGTTCAGGCCGCGCAGGCTGGGGTGCTTGGCCTTCATGCACCAGCAAGCTCGGACTGCGCTAGGACGACATGACGCACTCTCCGGTGCGCTAGGTTCGCCTCGTGCAAGCAGACGATTCAGATGCCACCCCGGCTTCTCCGCGCGGCCTCGCCGCGTTGCTCGGACCCGCAGAGGTCCGGACTCTCGCGGAGGAGTTCGGGGTGCGTCCGACCAAGCAGCTCGGTCAGAACTTCGTGCATGACGCCAACACGGTGCGGCGCATCGTGTCGGCCGCAGGTGTCGGCCCCGACGAGTGGTGCTCGAGGTCGGGCCAGGGCTGGGGTCTTTGACCCTGGCCCTGCTCGACGTCGTCGACCGCGTGGTCGCGGTGGAGATCGATCCAAGGCTGGCCGAGCGTCTGCCTGCGACGGTCGCGGCGCGTGCCCCGCAGCTCGCCCATCGTCTCGATGTGGTGCCGATGGATGCGATGAAGGTGTCGGGCGCCGATCTTCCGTCGCAGCCGACTGCGCTCGTCGCGAATCTTCCCTACAATGTGGCGGTTCCGGTGCTGTTGCACCTGTTCGCCGAAATCCCTTCGCTACGCACAGCTCTGGTGATGGTGCAGCTGGAAGTGGCCGATCGGCTCGCGGCGCCACCCGGCAGCAAGGTCTACGGCGTACCGAGTGTCAAGGCTCGGTTCTTCGGCGATGTCCGCCGTGCCGGCTCGGTGGGACGTTCGGTGTTCTGGCCTGTGCCGCAGGTCGAATCGGGTCTCGTGCGCATCGACCGCTACGAAAACCCGCCGTGGCCCACGGACCCGGTGCATCGCAAGACCGTGTTCGCGGTGGTCGACGCGGCATTCGCTCAGCGTCGCAAGACGTTGCGCGCTGCCTTGAGCACGTGGGCGGGATCGCCCGCCGAGGCCGAACGTCGCCTGGTCGCAGCGGGTATCGAGCCTTCGACGCGAGGGGAGCGGCTCGATGCGGCCGCCTTCGTCCGACTCGCGTCGATCGGAACTGAGGGTTGAGTCACCTTGTAGTGGCGCCGCTGCACGATGTGTGATCTACTTGCATCTGGTCGTTAGGTAGTGTGTTTGTGGTTAACCCTCGCACATTTCTAGTTGCGAGCGGATGCGATACCACTGCGGAATCGTTTCAGCCGTCGAGTGACAGACCCGGAAGTCGATACCGACTCCCGACGAGACAGGACGGCAAACGTGCGTCCTGCCTGCAAGTGAAGGAACAGCAAAATGGCTGAAGGTACTGTGAAGTGGTTCAACGGCGAAAAGGGCTTCGGCTTCATCGCTCCGGCCGACGGTTCGGCTGACGTCTTCGTGCATTTCTCCGAGATCCAGGGCCGCGGTTTCCGCACCCTCGAGGAGAACCAGCGCGTGAGCTTCGAGATCGGCCAGGGCCAGAAGGGCCCGCAGGCCACCGGCGTCAACGTCATCTGACACCGGTACTCTCACCGGCAGGGCCGCACCCGTTTCGGGTGCCGGCCCTGCCGTGTTGTGTGGATCGAGTGTCGAACGATGTCAGCCGATCACGGCGCCGTGGCCGGTGATGCCGACGTTCGACGAACCGGTCGACGAACCCGTGCCGTCGGCCGAACCGGTTGCGATCCCAGCGGATCCCGTCGGCGGGTTCACGCAGTCGACCATGTTCAACGACCTCAGGACGAGGTCGCCCAGGGAGCACACGCGAGGTACAGGTGCGGGCTCTGCCGATGCAGTGACTGATGTACCAGGCAGCTGCCAGTGCGAGCGCGCCGACCGCAACCGTGCTTCGCAGAACTCGTCTCATATATCTCCTCCAGATCCGGCGCCGGTGTTGTGATGACGGCGATCGCCCGAGCATAGATGCCGATGTCACGCGCGCGAATACCTGTCGGCGAGGAGCCGGAGTTGCTCACTCTGCGCCCGGCACGCGTCGCGCAGGCCTGCGGGTTCGAGCACAGTGAAGTCCACGCCGAACGCGACGAGCCACTCGGCGATCCCGTCGAGCGACCGTCCGCCGAGCACGATCGCGCAGGTTCCGGCGTCGATCTGCTCGAGACTTCCCCACCTGTCGTCGACCATCGGGGTGATGGTCTCGAACGGTGCGTGCAGCAGCACTCTCGCGGTCACCGGCGCGGCGCCGCGCGCAATGCCGCGCGAGACGAATTCTGCAGCACCCCCCGGCGGAAGTTCACGTGGAACGAACCGCGGGCCGGTGGGGATCTTCGGCTCCATGCGATCCACGCGGAACGAGCGCCAATCGTCGCGCGAGAGGTCCCACGCGACCAGATACCAGCGAAGTCCTGCGCGCACGACCCGGTACGGCTCCACCTCCCGCCGCGACGACGTGCGTCGTGTGTGCGGTAGGCGAAGCGCAGACGTTCGTGGTTGTGGCACACGGTCGTCACGGTCGCGAGCAGTTCCGCGTCGACCGCGGACGCGACCGGGCTCCGTTCGACGACGTCCACGCTCAAGGCGGCGAGGCGGTGCTGCAGTCGCGACGGCATCACCTGTCGCAGTTTCGCAAGAGCACGTGTCTCGGCGTCGCCGATACCGGTGACCGCGTCGTTCGTGCCGGAGCGCAACGCGAGTGCGACAGCGACGACCTCGTCGTCATCGAGCAGCAGCGGCGGCATCTCGGCGCCCGCACCGAGCCGGTACCCACCCCCGACCCCGACGTTCGCGTCGACGGGGTATCCGAGGTCGCGGAGCTTCTCGACGTCGCGCCGGACCGTGCGGGTGGTGATCTGCAGGCGCTCGGCGAGGTCGGCGCCGGACCATTCCCTTCGCATCTGCAGGAGCGACAGGAGACGCAACAGGCGGGCGGAAGTTTCGCGCATGATCGGACTGTGCACGGATCCCGGACAGTTTCAGTCCTCGATTGCGGTCGTTGCTGTTCCCTCAGCGCGGGTAAGCTGTGTATTCGTGCTTTCCGTCGTCCCCGCCTCCGTCACCGTGCGGGCTCCGTCCAAGGTCAACCTGCACCTCGCGGTCGGGGACCTACGCCCCGACGGTTACCACGATCTGCGCACAGTGTTCCAAGCGCTGTCGCTGTACGACGAGGTCACCGTCGCCCCCTCCGACACCCTCCGCGTCGAGGTCCGTGGCCCCGACGCGTCATCGGTGCCGACCGATTCGTCGAACCTCGTCTGGCGTGCCGCCGAGATGGTCGCCGAGCGCGCCGGACGCACAACTGACGTCGAGATCACCATCGGCAAGGGGATCCCCGTGGCCGGAGGCATGGCCGGAGGCAGCGCCGACGCGGCCGCGACGCTCGTAGCCCTCGACGCACTGTGGGGGCTCGGAGCCAGTCGTGGCGATCTCGACGAGATCGCCGCCCAGCTCGGCAGCGACGTGAACTTCTGCCTGCACGGCAACACCGCGCTCGGAACCGGACGCGGAGAACAACTTGTGCCCGTCCTGTCGCGGGGGCCCTTCCACTGGGTGCTCGCCATCGCGAAGGACGGTCTGTCCACACCCGTCGTCTTCCGCGAACTCGACCGGTTACGCGCGAGTGGTGATCCGCAGCGCGTGGGCGACACCGACGAGTTGCTGCACGCGCTCGGCGCCGGTGACCCTCACTCGCTCGCGCCGCTGCTCGGCAACGACCTGCAATCGTCGGCGCTGTCCCTCAAACCGGCGCTGCGCCGTACCCTGCGGGCAGGGATCGAAGCGGGAGCTCTCGCCGGCATCGTGTCCGGCTCCGGGCCCACCTGCGCGTTCCTCGTCGACGATCAACGCGCCGCCGTCGAGGTGAGCGCCGAACTCGCAGGTGCCGGGGTGTGCCGAACCGTGCGTATCGCGTCGGGTCCGGTACCGGGCGCGCGCGTCGTCGATCCGGCTCGACCCTGACACTCCATTCCTGATACACCGATACACAACTCCGGAAGGCTCTGCACCACGTGGCGAATCTGATCAACCTCGAACAGGTCTCGAAATCCTTCGGCATCAAGCCGTTGCTCGACTCCGTGTCGCTCGGCGTGGAAGAGGGCGAACGCATCGGCGTGGTCGGCCTCAACGGCGGCGGCAAGACCACGATGCTCGAGGTGCTCGCAGGCCTCGAGGAACCGGACTCCGGTCGTGTCAGCCGGGTCGGCGGCCTGCGCATGGCGGTGGTGACCCAGCGCGGTGTGCTTCCCGAGGGCTCGACGGTCGCGATGTGGTGCTCGGCCCGCTCGGGGTGGCCGAACACGAGTGGGCGGGCGATGCGCGCATCCGTTCGGTCCTCGCCGGGATCGGCGTCGACAAGCTCGGTCTCGACGCGTCGTCGACGGATTGTCCGGTGGCGAAAGGCGACGTGTCGCGCTGGCGGCCGCACTCGTGCAGGAACTCGACCTGCTCGTGCTCGACGAGCCCACCAACCACCTCGACGTCGAGGGCGTGCAGTGGCTGGCCGAGCACCTGCTCGCGCGTCGCAGCGCGCTCGTCGTCGTGACCCACGACCGGTGGTTCCTCGACACCGTCGCGACCCGGACGTGGGAGGTCGTCGGCGGCAAGGTCGAGTCGTACGAAGGCGGCTACAACGACTGGATCTTCGCGCGGGCCGAGCGTTCCCGTCAGGCCGACGCCATGGAGGAGCGGCGTCAGAACCTGGCGCGCAAGGAACTGGCGTGGCTGCGCCGCGGTGCGCCCGCTCGCACGTCCAAGCCCAAGTACCGTATCGAGCCGCGGAAGCGCTCATCGCCAACGTTCCGCCGCCGCGCGATTCGGTGGCTCTCGCGTCGTTCGCGAAGCGCAGGCTGGGACGCGTCGTCATCGAACTCGAAGACGCCACCCTGGCCACCCCGGACGGTCGCGAACTCGTCCACGATCTGACGTGGCGGCTCGGGCCGGGGGAGCGGATCGGTCTGGTCGGAGTCAACGGATCCGGGAAGACGACGTTGCTGCGCACTCTTGCAGGCGAGCGCGAACCCGCGTCCGGCAAGCGCATCGAGGGGCAGACGGTCGAGATCGGCTGGCTGCGACAGGAACTCGACGACCTGCCCACCGACATGCGGGTGCTCGACGCCGTCAAGGACGTCGCCGAGCGAATCATGCTGGGCGACAAGGAGGTATCGGCCGGTCAATTGGCGGAGCGCCTCGGGTTCACCCCCGCCCGTCAGCGCACTCCCGTCGGCGATCTCTCCGGTGGGGAACGCCGTCGCCTGCAGCTGACGCGCGTGCTCATGGCGGAGCCCAACGTGCTGCTGCTCGACGAGCCCACCAACGACCTCGACATCGACACCCTGCAGCAACTCGAAGATCTGCTGGACAACTTTGCCGGGACACTCGTGGTCATCAGTCACGACCGGTACCTGGTCGAGCGTATCTGTGACTCGACGTGGGCGTTGTTCGGCGACGGCAGGCTCACCAACCTGCCCGGCGGCATCGAGGAATACCTGCGACGACGCGCGGCGATGGGCGACGGCGGGGTGCCGTCGGTGGCGTCCCAGGTGTCGAAGGGCGCCGAAGTGTCGGCGCCGAAACGAGACGGCGCCGCCGAGCGCGCTGCGCGTAAGGAACTCTCCCGTCTCGAGCGGGCGATCGCCAAGCTCGACGAGCGCGAATCGAAGCTGCACGTGCAACTTGCCGACGCGGCAACCGATCCCGAGCGACTGCAGAAGCTCGACGCCGAGCTGCGTCAGGTGGTCGCGGACAAGGAAGCCGCCGAGGAACAGTGGATGGAGCTTGCCGACACGCTGAACTAGCGGGGCGGAAGTTTCCACACCTTGTGCGGGTTTCCGTTGGCTCACGACCCACGGGAACCCGCGGAGGGCAAGGAAAGTTTCCGGATCCGTGATCTTTCCTCTTGACCTCGAGTCTGCTCGAGGTTGCAGGCTGGGCGCAGTCAGTTGAACACGCCAAGAGGAGAGCAACATGTCTGTCACCCGAACATCTTCTGTTTCATCGATATCCGTGTGGTCGCGCGAATACGGGCGACCCACGATCGTCGTCGCCTCGGTTCTCGCAGCACTGATCGCCAACCTCGTGCTCTGGCTGGTGGGTCTGCTGGCCGGTGGATCGTTCGAGCACACCGATGCCGGGACGATCGCGAGTGCGGCGCCGGGTGGTGTGGTGCTCATGACCGTTGTCCCGCTCACGGTCGGGCTCACCGTCGCCGCGCTGCTGAGCCTGTGGTGGAACCCGATCGTGCGGATCGCCCAGGTGGTCGGTGCGCTCCTGCCGCTCGCGACGATCGCAGGGACGGTCAGTGCGGACTTCGACGGCCCGAGCACGGCCACGCTGGTGCTGATGCACATCGTCATCGCGGTGGCGGCCGTGCTGGGGCTCGAGAAGATGCGCGTCCGTATCTAGTGTCGGACCCCGAGATGCCGCGCCCCGGGGCAGGGTGAGGCAGATGCACCACAATTGGACAGGTACGCACCGATGACGTTGGTTGTCAGGATGACGGTGTGTACCTGTCCAATTCGATCGCGGTTGTATGTTTATGAAGTCGTCGGCGTGACAGTCAGACTGCCTCCGCAGTCGACGACGTGCACGGTGGTGCCTACGATATCGGCGCCACCGGCGAGGATCTGCGCACCGAGCGCGTCGGTGTGACCCGACACGCGACGCCCGTCGGGGGTCGCGCCGATGAGGAATCCGATGGTGGGGCTGCCCTCGCGACCGAATTCTGCAGTAGCCGTGATGACCTCGACTTCGCCCGAGTAGTCGGGTGCAGGCTCCGTTTCGGACGCGGGAATCAGGACCGGTTCGGGATCGCCGATGTACCCGTCGGTGTGCGGTGCCGATCCGAGCACCACGACATGCTGGTAGGTGAGGTACCCACCGTTGCCGTGTACGAGTGCGAGCTCGCCGTCGATACGCAGGCGACGCGCGACCGCGACGATCGAATGCAGCGTGTAGCTGTTGAGCGGACCACCGAAGAACGAGTGGCCGCCCGTCACCGAGGGGACGGTGTCGCGAGGGAGACCGAGGTGCTCGACGAGCAGCTTGGGTACCACGGGGAAACAGGTGTAGGCGTCGATGACATCGAAGTCGCCGGCGCGCAGGTCGGCGCGGTCGAGCGTGCGCTGGAGTGCATCGGCAAGGGCCGCGGAGCGGCCGAGATCCGTGCGGGAGAGGATGTCGGCCGGTTCGGTCGCGCCGGCCCCGCCCCACACATAGAGCAGACGGTCGTCGGCGACACCCAATTCGCGCGCCGTTTCGAGTGAGGTGACGACCACGGCCGCGGCCTGGTCGACGAACGGCATCGCATTCATCATCAGCGGATACGGATCGGTCACCGCGCGGTTCTTGGGTCCGACGGTGCAGATGTCCGCGGCGGTGCGCGGATCGGGGTGCCATGAGGTGGGGTTGTCCGCCGCGATCGCGGAAAAAGCGCTGTACAACTGTGCGGACCACGCGATCGACTGGTCGCGGGTGTGTCCGGCTCGGTGACTGAGCCGGTTCTCGAACAGTGGGTACACGCGGGTCGGGGCGATCAACGATGCTCGCTGCATCTCGGCGCTGCCCAGGTCGTTCGGATCGAACGCCGGAGGGCCTCCGGGGGCGGTGACCCAGCGAGAGAAGCCGGATCCGTGCCGGTCTTGTAGGCATTGGTGACCGACGCCTGCGACTCGCCGCCGACGAGTAGCGCGACGGAGCTGGTGCCGGCCGCGACGTCGTGTGCGATGCGGTCGAGCAGAGCCGCCGGCCAATGGCCGCCGTGCGGGGTCGTCGATGTGTGCTCGGGAGTGGCTCCGATGCGTTCGGCGAGCAATCCGGGCAGGTCGTCGTACGACCAGCTGGCCGTCTTGACTGCGCGAACGGTGTCGATGCGGGATGCGAGTTCGACGGCCGCGCCGCTATCGGCGAGAGCGGCGCGGGTCGCCTCGAGGATGAGATCGAGTGGTTCTCGTGGATCGGCGGGCGAGCCGGCGCGTCCGGATCGCAGGTCGCCGACACCGATCACGACCGGTATCCGTGCGGGTTCGGGTCGAGGCTTCGTGGTCGTAGGGGATGGCATCCCGAGAGTATCCTCGACTCGGTCCTCGAGGTCTCGATGTGGGTCGTCGGTGGGCCGCAAAATACTGGGTCGGTGTCCGATCCGAAACGCAAGCTACAGAACGTCACCGAACTGCAATCGAGCTGATCGGCGAGTCCTCCATTCGGGCGCTGTCGGACCGTGATCCACGCTAGCCTTGCAACCAGGTACACGGTGACGGGAGATCAGCGATGGATCTGGAGGCGAAAGAGCAGATCGCGCAGGTCAAGTATCGCTACGCGCGAACTCTCGATACGAAGAACTGGGAAGAACTCGCCGACACTCTCGTACCCGAAGCAACCGCGGTATACGGCGAACATCTCAGTTTCGAATCCCGGGACGTCTTCATCAACTTCCTCGAGAACACGCTCGGCCTCCACATGGTCACAGAACACCATTGCAGTCATCCCGAGATCCGGATCGACGAGGGTGGTCGAACAGCAACGGGCACCTGGCTGCTCGCGGACACCGTCATCGTCCCGGAAGACGGCATGATCCTGCGCGGGTCGGCGTACTACCACGATCGCTACGTCCGCTGCGACGACGATGCCTGGCGGATCGCGCACACCGGATACGAACGAAACTGGGAGACGGTCGTATCCCTCGCAGACATGCCCTCGTTCCGGCTGAGTAGCAACCGATGGGCAATGCTCCAGCAGCCTCCACGCGCATCCTGAATCGCACGAGAGGGTGAGACGTCCGAAAGGAGAGATGTCCATGGCGACCCCCGACGACACACTGTTTCCTCCGGCCGGTGCGATCCCCTATCTCACGGTGGGGCACGGGCGCGACGCAATCGACTGGTATGCGAGCGCGTTCGGAGCCATGCTGCAGGGTGAGCCGATCTTCATGGACGACGGCAGGCTCGGCCATGCCGAACTGGGATTCCCGACCGGCATGGTCTATCTCGCCGAGGAGTTCCCGGAGATGGGCCTGACTGCACCGGCCGGGGGAGCCACATCGGTGAGCTTGATGCTTCCGGTCGCCGACACCGACACCGTCCTCGAGCGTGCCCGCGCCGCCGGCGGGAGGTCGAACGGTGGATCTCGGAGAACCACGGTCATCGCAATGCCACGTTGATCGACCCGTTCGGGCATCGGTGGATGCTCGTCGGTCCGCTCACCGGGAGCCCGGCGACCGGCGAACCGTAGAATTCGCCGACCCGCGTGCACAGATCACACTTGTCGTGCGCGACCGGTAGGCTCCGGCCCGTGAAAAAGTCCTTCATCCGCACACGTGTCGTCAACGGTGTCGGCGAGATACAACTCGACCGGCCCGAAGCGCTCAATGCGCTCGACCCGTCGATGATTCGAGACATGCACGCTGCCCTGCTGCAGTGGCGCGACGACCAGGCTGTCTCGGCGGTACTGGTCACGAGTTGCTCGGAGCGTGCCTTCTGTGCGGGCGGTGACGTCAAGCCCGCCCGCGACGCGGTGCTGGCGGGAGACTTCGACGCTGTGCGCGAGTTCTTCGCTGCCGAATACCGCCTCGACGAACTCGTGGCCACCTACCCGAAGCCGTATCTTGCTGTTCTCGACGGTGTCACGATGGGCGGCGGGCTCGGAATCTCGGTCCACGGCGGGGTGCGGGTCGTGACGGAGAAGGCATCGTTCGCGATGCCCGAGACGGCGATCGGTTTCATTCCCGACGTCGGATCGAGCCATTTTCTTCCTCGGCTGCGGGGCACCGCCGTGCGCTGCGATGCCGTAGGAATGTATCTGGCTGTGACGGGAGCCCGCATCGGGGCGGGCGACGCACTCGCGGTGGGGCTGGCCACCCATTTCGTGCCCCGCGAACTCGTCGGCGATCTTGCCGACCGTATCCGCGCGGGAGATTGGCAGGAGGCTCTCGACGAATTCGTCGTACCGGCACCCGAATCCGAATTGGAACAGCGCTTCGCCGACATAGAGAAGGTGTTCGGCGCCGGAAACGTCGACGACATGCTCGGCCGGCTCACGGCCACCGATACCGGTGTCGATCCCGAATGGGCCGAGCGGACACACTCGGCGCTGCGCGCGCTGTCGCCGACCAGTGTGCGTGCCACCGTCGAATTGATGCGCCGTGGCGCCGAGAGCACTCTCGAAGAATGCCTGGCGCGCGAACTGGAGGTGGCCGTGCGGATCAGTGCTGCGCCCGACTTCGTCGAAGGTGTGCGCGCGGTGCTGGTCGACAAGGACCGCGCGCCGCGATGGTCGCCGTCGCAGATCGAGGAGATCGATCCGGCAACCATCGCCGCGCTGTTCGGCGACTGATCTCCACGGCGACTGTCTGGCGCCTGGTCCCTACTGCGTCAGCGGGTGAAACGATGCGGTGACTGCAGGTCGACGACGATCGGCTGACCACCGAGGGTGGCGTGGATCTCGGGCTTCTCGAGGCCACCGGCCACGAGGTACTCACCGAGAAGTTGCAGCAGTTCGTCGTTGTCGGTTGTCGGATCGATGCCGAGGGACGACCGCGAACCGAGTTCGCCCTGCGCCAGGCGCGCAGCGATCCGGACCGATGCGACACCCATCGAGTTGCGCCGCGCGGGCGCGCCGGACGTCGATGCTGCGCCGACCGGGCCCACCGCGCTGGTGTCGGCTGCCGAGCCGTTCGTATTGCTCGTGCTGCCGTTGGTGCTGGTGCTCGTCACCGAGGACATCCCTTCATTCGTGGTTCCGGCGCCCACCCCGCCGGCCGGGTTGCGGTCGATTGCGTGCACACCCGGTGTTTCGCCCGTGGTGAGCACCGTCATCGGTGTACTGCTCGGGATCGGCGTGCTCGGCAGCGGGTAGACGAAAGTGCCCGACCGCTTCGGGCCCTTCGACCGCCCACCCGACCGGGACCGGCCGGCCTCGGTGGTGCCGGCCTCGCTGGTCCCGCTCTTCGGCAGTTCTCCCGACGGCACGGACGATGCATCGTCGTCGTTCATTGACAAGCTCCTGAAATCACCCGAGCGTGTGTGCTCGACGGCAGCAAATTACCAGCAGGAGGTGTCCGCGTCACCCCGTATGTCCGGTATTGCTGCCGGCGGATCAATCCGTCGCGGCAACCAAGGGCTCGAGGGTGAGGTCGGGGAGTTCCTTCTGGATGTACTGCAGCCGCCACTTGTCGCTGACCAGTGCGAGCAACACACCGTCGGACCGCTCGAAGACCTCGACGCCACGCTGACGGTTGAGTTCGACGGTCGATTCCGCATCGGTGCGGCGTGCCAGCGAGTACCCGAGCGGCTCGATCTTCGGGTCGACGTTGTACTCGGCCTTCATCCGAGCCGCGACCACCTCGAACTGCATGGGGCCGACCGCCGCCATCACCGGCGACGCATCGCCGCGGATGTCGTTGCGGAGGATCTGCACGACGCCTTCGGAATCGAGCTGGTCGACGGCCTTGCGGAACTGCTTGTACTTCGACGCGCTCTCGGCCCGCAGGATCGCGAAGTGCTCGGGTGCGAACGACGGGATGGGCGGGAACTCCACCTTCTTGTCGACGAACAGCGTGTGGCCGGGCGCCAGGGCGGTGGCGTTGACCAGACCGACCACATCGCCCGGGTACGCGTTCTCGACAGTGGTGCGTTCGCGGCCGAAGACGGTGAGTGCGTACTTCGTCGCGAAAGGCTTGTTCGTCTGGGCGTGGGTGACGACCATGCCGCGTTCGAACACACCCGAGACGACGCGCATGAACGCGAGGCGGTCGCGGTGGGCGGTGTCCATTCCTGCCTGCACCTTGAACACCACCGCAGAGAACGGGTCGTCGACCTCGCGGGGTGTGTCGTCGACCGCGAGGCGTGCTCGCGGTGGTGGTGCGAGCGCGACGAGGGTGTCGAGGATCTGGCGGACCCCGAAGTTGAGCATCGCCGACGCGAAGATCACCGGTGATGTCTGACCCGCCAGGAACATCTCCTGGTCGTGATCCTGTCCGCTCGCCGACAGCAGCTCAGATTCCTCGGCGGCCTCCGTCCACGTCTCGCCCTCGCGCTCGAGCGCGATCTCGGGAGTGAGGATTTCCTCGGGAGCGATCTTCGCGCCACCGGCGGTACGTGTGAACTTGATGTACTCGACCGCTTCGCCGGCTTTGTCGTCGGAACCGCGTCGCAGGAGACCGCGGAAGTCGCCTGCGATACCGACCGGCCAGAACAGTGGTGTCGGGGTGAGACCGATCCGCTCGTCGATTTCGTCGAGCAGCTCGAGAGGGGTCTGACCGGGGCGGTCCCACTTGTTGATCACCGTGATCACCGGGATGCCGCGGTGGCGGCACACCTGGAACAGCTTCAACGTCTGCGGCTCGAGGCCCTTCGCTGCATCGATGAGCATCACGGCCGCATCGACCGCGGTGAGTACCCGGTAGGTGTCCTCGGAGAAATCGGAGTGGCCGGGGGTGTCGACGAGGTTGATGACGTTGACGGTGTCCACACCGTCCTCCGACTTCGGGGCCTCGGTCGACGCGTAGTTGAACTGCAGCGCGGTGGAGCTCACAGAGATGCCGCGGGCCTTCTCCATCTCCATCCAGTCGGACACGGTCGACTTGCGGCCGGCCTTGCCGTGGACGGCACCGGCCTCCGAGATGACCTTCGCATGCAAGGCGAGTGCCTCGGTGAGCGTGGATTTACCGGCGTCGGGATGGGAGATGACTGCGAACGTGCGCCGCCGCAGCGCTTCGGAACGGACTTCGTTCGTCGAAGCGGGCTTCGCGGCGTTGGTGGATTCGCTGGCGGAGGCGGGCGGGGTACTCAACGCGGGAAACCTCTCGAAACTTTCGTGGGGGAGCTATCGCATGCAACTCGTCCATGTTACTAGGCGATTCGGTGACGTTTTCCCTGAGATTCGATCACGTTTCCTGGGGGAGGTCCCCGGTTGCCCGATTCGAGGTCACGCTGGGTCGTGGGGCCGGGATTTCGCCGCGGGAGGACCCGGCCGTATCGGAGCAAGGAGTGTTTCGTGAGCAGATTCACCGATGAGATGTATACGACGGGGCGGAGCAGCACACGGGGGCTGATCACCGGCGATCCGGACTCGCCGCGTCGGCAGACCTGGATGCAGATCCATGCGCAGGCGCGGTGCATGGCAGGACGCCTGGCCGCGGACGGGGTCGTACCGGGCGACGCGGTCGCGATCCTGGCCGGATTTCCGGTCGACATCGCCCCGATCAGTCAGGGCGTGTGGATGCGCGGCGCAAGCATCACGATGCTGCACCAACCCACCCCTCGCACCGACCTCGACGGGTGGACGCGCGACACCGAGGCAGTGTTGCGCATGATCGGCGCCCGAATCGTGGTGCTCGGAGCACCGTTCGACATCGCGGAACCGCTGCTCCGGGAGCGGGGCATCGAGGTCGTCACCGTCGATGCACTGCGCGCGGGCAGGGCGATCGACCCGGTCGAGACCGAGGAATCCGACATCGTGCTGCAGCAACTGACGTCCGGATCCACCGGATCGCCGAAGGCCGTGCAGATCACGCACGAGAACTTCTATGTCAACGCGTACGCGATGTTCGAACGCATCAAGTTCTCGCTCGACGACGACGTCATGATCAGCTGGCTGCCGCTGTTCCACGACATGGGGATGGTCGGATTCCTCAGCGTCCCGATGCAGATGGGCGGCGAAGTGGTGTCGGTGACTCCGCTCGACTTCCTGCGGTCGCCGATGTTGTGGGCGGAGCTCATCACCAAGTATCGCGGAACTGTCACGGCTGCACCGAACTTCGCGTACTCGTTGCTGGCGCGCAAGCTGGCGCAGGCCGAGGACGGTGCGGTGGATCTGTCGTCGGTCAAATGGATGTGGAACGGCGCCGAACCCGTCGACCCCGACACCATGGAGGCGTTGGCGCAGGCAGGCACCCGATTCGGGCTCGATCCCAGCGCTCTCGCACCCGTGTACGGGATGGCGGAGACTACGCTCGCGGTGTCGGTGCCCGACCTGGTCGAGGTCAGGTGCTCGACGTCGTCGACCCCGACCTGCTCGAATCGGGCGGGATCGCGGTGCCGTCGGGTCATTCGAATGCCCGTCGGCTCCCCACGCTCGGGCACCTCGTCCAAGGACTCGAGGGCCGGGTTGTGGGGCGTGACGGACAGGAACTTCCGACCCGCGGGGTCGGGATCATCCAACTGCGCGGCAAGGCGGTCACACACGGATACGTCACGGTCGATGGGCAGGTACCCGCGCAGGACCGCGACGGTTGGCTCGACACCGGCGACGTCGGATACTTCACCGAAGAAGGCCTCGTCGTCGTGTGCGGGAGGGTCAAGGACGTCATCATCATGGGCGGACGCAACATCTACCCCACCGACATCGAGCGCGCCGCCTGCGGTGTCGCCGGGGTGCGTCCCGGCAATGCCGTTGCGATCCGGCTCGACGCGGGACACAAACGGGAATCGTTCGCGGTTGCGGTGGAAACCAACCTCATCGACGATCCCGCAGAGACGGACCGGATCGAGCACGAGGTGGTGCACGCAGTATTCACCGAGGTGGGGGCACGTCCCCGCATGGTTGCGGTGCTCGGCCCGGGCAACATCCCGAAGACGTCGTCGGGCAAGCTGCGCCGCGGGACGTCGGCATCACTGCTTCACCACTGATGCTGCCAGTGCGTGCATTCGGTAGTGGCCACTACCGGAAGCTCGCACGGGTCAGTGGATCCGGTTCTGGGCGCCTTCGAGACCGAGCTTCAGAAGTAGTTCGACGGCGTCGGCGCCCTCCTCGCAGAACACCCCGAGATCCTTGCGTTCGGTGGAGGAGAACGGCTTGAGGACGAAGTCCGCCGGATCCTGACGGCCCGGCGGCCGACCGATCCCCATGCGTACCGAAGGTAATCCTTGGTGCTCAGCGCCGAGGAGGTGGACCGCAGACCGTTGTGCCCGTTCTCGCCGCCGCCCTGCTTGAGGCGAATCGTGCCGTAGTCGAGGTCGAGCTCGTCGTGGATCACGATGATGTTCTCGGGCGAGACCGAGAAGAACTTGGCCAGACCTGCGACCGGACCACCCGACACGTTCATGTACGTGCGGGGCTTCGCGACGATCACCTGCCGTCCGTCGAGGCGGGCCTGCACGACCTCGGCGTTGCTCTTCTTGTGCGCGCTGAACTTCCCTCCGACCCGGTCGCCAGCACGTCGGCAACCATGAAACCGATGTTGTGCCGGGTGGTCTCGTACTTGGGACCGGGGTTTCCCAGACCCACGACGAGCGCGGTGTCCTCGCTCACGTGCAGATCCTTCCTCGAATCATGTGCAGCGGCGTGCTGCTCGACAGAACACGCCTGCGGCGCGCCACCCCGAAGGATGACGCGCCGCACGAATGACTTCACTGAGCCCGAAGTTCAAGCGGGGGAGGCTCAGGCCTCTTCTGCTGCTTCTTCGGTCTCTTCTGCTGCGTCTTCGGCGTTCGCCTGAGCCGCGGCCTCGACGATGTTCACGAGCAGCAGCTCGGGATCGTCCTGAAGGGTCGAGCCTCGGGAAGCTCGATGCCACCGGCGAGGATCCGGGTGCCGATGGGAGCGCTCTCGATCGAAATCGAGATCTCCTCGGGGATGTTGAGGCGTCGGCCTCGATCTTGATGGTGCTGGTTTCGTTGACGACCAGCGCGCCGGAGCTGCAATGCCGGTGAGAACGACGGGGACCTCGACGGTGACCTTCTCGCCCTTCTTCACGACGAGCAGATCGGCGTGCTCGATGTTGCGGCGGATCGGGTGCGTGGTGACCGACTTGGTGAGCGCGAGCTGATCGGTGCCCTCGATGTCCAGGGTCAGGATGGCGTTGGTGCCGTGGTTACGCAGGACGGCAGCGAACTCGAGGGCGCCAGCGAGAGGTGCTTGGGATCGGTGCCATGGCCGTACAGGACGGCGGGGACCTGGCCGGCACGACGGGTGCGGCGGGCGGCGCCCTTGCCGAACTCGGTGCGGACAGCGGCTACGAGACGGTTCTCGTTGGACATGGTGCAACGGCTCCTACGCTAGTGAACTCTCACGGGGTCGGTCTTCTCGGCGAATGCGGGACCGGACACGCGCGGCAGTGGAGCGTTTTCTACGCTCTGACGGAGCCGCAGCCGCGTCGATCACGGTGAGCCAACGATTACGCGGTTCACCCTCGCCGAGACAACTCGACATACTTTACCGGATCCGAATGCGCAATGCGAACGGGCCTCGCTATGTAAGTGAACGCACCGCGACGAGGAAGCGATCGACGTCGGCGGGGGAGACGAAATAGTGCGGCGACGCACGCACCACAGCTTCGAGTCTGCGCTGTGACATGTCGAGGAGAGTGGAGCTGCGTGAGCTGACGGTGACGGTGATCGACTGTGCGGCCAGCGCGTCGCGTACCGCAGTCGGCTCGATGCCGTCGACGGTGAACGACACGATCCCATTGAGAGGCGCGCCGCGATCGTGCACGGTGACAGACGGGATCCGCTCGAGCCCGTCACGGATGTGCGCGGCGCGGTAGCCGATGGCCTCCGCCACGGCATCGATTCCGAGGTCGAGCAGATAGTCGATGGCGACGCCGAGCCCCAGCCGGGCCGCGACGTCGGTCTCCCACATCTCGAAGCGCGACGCGTCGGGAGCGAGCTCGTACGTGTCGGGAGACGTCCACGTCGCGCTGTGAAGATCGATCATCGCCGGCTCGAGGTCGGCGATCAACCGTGGCCGCACGTAGAGGAACCCTGTGCCCCGAGGGCCGCGCACCCATTTACGACCGGTCCCCGAGAGTGCATCGACGTCGAGTTCGGGCACGCTCACGGGCAGTTGTCCCACCGACTGGCACGCGTCGAGCAACACCAGCGCGCCCACGGCATGTGCAGCGTCGGCGACCTCGCGGACGGGATTGACGAGACCGCCGTTGGTCGGTGCGTGCACCACCGAGACGAGTCGGACGCGTTCGTCGAGCAGCTCGCGTAGTGCCTCGACGTCGATGCGGCCGTCGTCGTCGGAAGGAACCACCTCGACGCAGGCACCGGTGGCGCGGGCCCGTTGCAGTGCCGCGACGGCGTTGGCGGCGTATTCGGCTGCGACAGCAGGATGCGGTCGCCCGGTTCGAGCGGCACCGCGTAGAAGAACGACGTCCATGCCCGCGACGCGCTGTCGGACAACGCCACGGAGGTAGCGTCGACCCCGAACAGTCGTCCGAGGGAGGTCTTCACTCCGGCCAGGTCGTCGAGCCGCTCGTCGCAGCCGCGTATCCACCGATCTCGGCCTCGCGTCGTAGGTGGGCGACGACGGTGTCGACGACCGGAGTCGGAGGGAGTGAGGAGCCTGCACTGTCGAGGAACACCCGTTCGAAACAGCCGGGTGTGTCGCGGCGGGCCTGTTGCACATCGAGCATGGAAGTGGGCCTCCATTTCCTGTCGGCACGGTCTACTGTCCGAATCCAGTGTGGTCGGTGTGGCGCCGGAGCGTTCTGCGGGCGTTGCGGCGATACGCGCGTTAGGCTCGCTCAGTGACCGGGCCCACCGACAAAGGAGGGTGGATCGAGTGGTGATGGCGATGGACGCGGCGATGCCGCGCGCCGACAGGGAGCTCGGTCCGCGCGCCTCCGCCGAGGAGTACGTACGCCGGGTGAGCTTCCGAT
>BBEG01000062.1 GCA_001312645.1 Rhodococcus sp. JCM 9791 | reverse complement strand
CTCCGCGACCGCGGCATGGGCGCGGTGCTGCCCGTGACGACGGGGGCGGCCGCAGCGTATGCGGAGCAACGCGCCCGTGGCGGCTCCCTCGACATGGCACTCGAATCCGCCGGCAACGAGTTCGGAGGAAAGTTCGGAGACGGGAAGGACCGGCACGTGCAGTATCTGTACGGCAGTAGCGTCGGGTTCGGCGATCTCACCGCAGCAGAACCGCTCGCCGACGAACGAACCTGGTTCGACGACCCGACCGCTTCGGTGTGCTGTCACGCCGATTGTGGGAACCGCTGCTGGCAGCGGAGAAGCAGGGGCGTCCGTGATGGGGAGTGACATCGTGTCCGAAGATGTAATGCCTGAGAATGCAACGGTCTCGGCCGCAACCGGTTTCGACCTTCTGGGGGCGCTCCCGACAGGGACGACGGTACTCGAGGCATCGGCCGGAACGGGGAAGACCTACGCGATCGTGGGCCTTGCGACCCGGTACGTCGCCGAAGGTATCGCCGACCTGTCCGAACTCCTGCTCGTCACGTTCAGCCGCGCAGCCACACAGGAACTCCGGGAACGGACCCGTGCTCGGTTCGCCGAGGTCGTCGAGGCCCTCGCCGATCCGGAGTCTGCTGCAGCCGACAACGACCGACTGATCCGGCATCTGGCCGCCCACGACGTCGACAACCGCCGCACCCGCCTGCGGCAGGCACTGTCGGACTTCGACGCCGCGACCATCGCCACGACCCACGGGTTCTGCCAACGGATGCTCGACGAACTCGGCATCGCCGGCGAGCGTGAACCCCACGTCACGGTGGTCGAGGACGTCGACGACCTCACGGTCGACGTCGTCGCCGACATCTACCTGCAGAGATACGGGCGAATCCCACCGCCCATCACCTACGCGGAGGCCATGGTCGCCGCCCGCGCGGCGATCTTCGATCAGCAGGCCGCGCTCGCTCCCCAGAACGCCGACGGGACTCCGGCGGGGGAACGCGTCGGTTTCGCGCAGCAGGTGCGCGCCGAGGTCGAGCGCAGGAAACGGGCGACAGGGCTGCGTGACTTCGACGACCAGCTCGCGTTACTGCACCGTGTGCTGAGCGATCCCGAGCACGGCACGGCCGCATGCATGCGGATCCGCGCACGATTCGATGTCGTCCTCGTCGACGAATTCCAGGACACCGACCCCAAACAGTGGGAGATCCTCCACCGGGCGTTCCACGGCCACAGCACTCTGGTGCTGGTCGGCGATCCGAAACAGGCGATCTACGCTTTTCGTGGGGCCGAAGTGCTGAGCTACCTCGATGCGGTGAACACGTCCGATGCGCATCGGGAGCTCACCACCAACTGGCGCAGCGACGCCGACCTGATCACCGCGCTCGACCACGTGTACGGCGGTGCAGCACTGGGGGATCCGAGAATCTCCGTGCACCGGGTCGACGCCGCACGCGACGGGACCCGCCTTTCGGGGACGGCCCCGCTGCGCCTGCGTCATCTGCCGCGCACCGGGGCCGGACCATTGGGCAAGTCCGGCTATCCGACTGTCGGGCCACTGCGAGCCAACGTCGCCCGCGACGTGGCCGCCGATGTGGTCGCGCTGCTCGACGGCAACGTCACCATCGAGCGAGGCGGACGTGAGGAGCCGGTGGAGCCCGGACACATCGCGATCCTCGTCCGGACGCATGCCCAGGTCTCCCTCGTGTACGAGGAGCTGCAACGGACGGGTGTGCCGTGTGTCCTGGCCGGCGGGACGAGCGTCTTCACGACCCCCGCAGCCCAGCAGTGGTTGTGGACCCTGCAGGCGCTCGAACAACCGCACCGCGCTGATCGGGTGCGTCTCGCAGCACTGACACCATTGCTCGGATACACCGCAGAGGATCTCGTCGCGCGCGGCGACGAACTGGTCGCGCAGGTCGGTGGTGTGCTCCGCGATCTTGCGATGGTGTTCGCACAGTCCGGATTCGCGGCGTTGTTCGAGCGTCTCGCCACCGTGGGCGAACTCGAGGCGCGCCTGCTCCGAACGGCGTCGGGGGAGCGGCAACTGACCGACATGCGGCACATCGCGGAGTTGCTCGACGATGCGGCCACGTCAGACTCGTTCGGTATTGCGTCGCTGACGCGATGGTTCGAAGATCGGATGAACGATCCGGGACGCGGCAGCTCCGACCGTAGTCGTCGCCTCGACAGCGACGCTGCAGCCGTGCAGATCCTCACGGTGCACGGCAGCAAGGGACTCGAGTTTCCGGTCGTCTACGTACCGTACGCATGGGACGCCGCGAAGAACCCGAACCCCGACACCCTGCTGTTGCATCATGACGGCCGCCGCATCCTCGACGTCGGTGGTGAGGGCAGTCCGGGCTACGGCGAGCGGCGCCGCACCCACGAGGCGGAGGAAGCCGGTGAGGAACTGCGACTGCTGTACGTGGCGCTGACCCGTGCCTGCTGCCAGCTGACCCTGTGGTGGGCACCGTCCTACGGGACGGCCCGCTCACCGCTGCACCGAGTGCTGTTCGCGCGCAACCCGGGCAGCTCCGAGGTCGCGCCCGCAGCGGGCATTCCCGCCGACTCGGTGATGGCCGAACAGTTCGCATCGTGGGCGAAGGCCTCCGGCGGTCTGATCTCGGTGGAAGCCACGGGAATCGTCGGCAAGAAGGAGATCACCTGGTCGAAGCCGCAGCAGGACGACGTGTCCTGATCGCTGCACGGTTCACCCGGGTGCTCGACAACACGTGGCGACGCACCTCGTATTCGGCGCTCACCGCGTCGGCTCACGACGGTGTCGGCGTCGGCAGCGAGATCGAAGAACCCGAGAAGGACGACGAGCCGGAAGAACCCCCGTTGGCGACACCCGATCCCGCGGCGGAGGGGATCCCGTCGACCATGAACCACCTACCCGGGGGCACGGTCTTCGGCACACTCGTCCACGCCGTGTTCGAAATCGTCGACACCTCGGCCGCCGACCTCGAAGCCGAACTCACCGCATGCTGTCGCGACGTGGTGGCACAGCGACTGTCCGACATCGACCCCGACGAGCTCGCGCACGCACTGCTGCCCGTCCTGTACACCCGGCTCGGTCCGCTCGCGCGCACGCTGGCGGACTTCTCACCGAAGGACCGGCTCGCAGAGCTCGACTTCGAGTTGCCTCTCGCGGGCGGCGACGATCCCGCTGCCGTGACCGTCACCCTGGGGCAGGTCTCCGATCTGCTGCGACGCCACCTCACTCCCGACGATCCGCTCGTCGAGTACGCCGATCACGTGCGTACCCTCGAGCCGGTGCCGCTGCGCGGATACCTCACGGGGAGCATCGATGCCGTCCTGCGCATCGACGGCCCGAGGTTCGTCGTCGTCGACTACAAGACCAACCGGCTCGCCCCCGGTGAGTTGACGACGGGCCACTACACCCGCGACGCGATGGCAGCGGAGATGATCCGAGCCCACTATCCGATGCAAGCGCTGCTGTATTCGGTTGCGCTGCACCGATACCTTCGGTGGCGTCTGTCGGGGTACGACCCCGAGATCCATCTCGGTGGCTCGCAATACCTGTTCGTTCGCGGCATGGCCGGACCGGACAGTCCCCCCGGTAGCGGCGTGTTCGACTGGACGCCGCCCGCCGCGCTCGTCACCGACCTGTCGGATCTTCTTGCCGGAAGGCCCTACCGTGATCGACTCCCGAATTGCGCAGCGAGGCAAAGGCGCCCTACGCGACTTCAACGAGGCCGGGGTGCTGGCCGCTGCCGACGTCCATGTCGCTCTGAGACTCGCGAACCTCGGCGGCGAACCGAACGCGACGTGCATCTTGCCACCGCCCTCGCCGTTCGTGCCGTGCGCTCCGGTTCGGTGTGCTCGATCTGACGCGACTGCGCGACGTCACCGTCGACGAGGACGAGGACGGAAACCCGGTGGTCGACCCGGAGTCCTTGCCGTGGCCACACGACGACGAGGTCCTCGGCGCCCTGCAGCGCAGTCCGCTCGTGATCGGCGGCGACCGCGGGTCGCTGCGACCGTTGCGCCTCGTCGATACCGACGAGGGCCCGCTGCTGTATCTCGACCGGTACTTCCGGCAGGAACAGACGATCCGGGAGGTCCTCGTCGCCCGCGGCGACGGCTTCCCCACGGTCGACGACGACCGGCTCACCGTTGCACTCGACGAGTTGTTCCGCGACCAGCACGACCGCACGAAGCCGTCCACGCGCCCGATCGTCAACGTGTCGCGGCTGCGCTCGCCGCGACACACCGGACCACCGTGATCGCAGGCGGCCCGGGAACCGGGAAGACGCACACTGTCGCGCGGATTCTTGCTCTGCTCGAGACCATGGAAGGCCCTGGCCTCCGCATCGGACTTGCGGCACCCACCGGCAAGGCAGCGGCTCGTCTGCAGGAGTCGGTGCGCGAGCAGGAGTCGGAGTTGACGCTGCCGCCGGGGCTCACGGCCATGACACTGCACCGCATGCTGGGCTGGCAACGTGGCCGCACCCGCTTCCGTTACCATGCCGACAACCATCTGCCGTACGACGTCATCGTCGTCGACGAGACCTCGATGGTGTCACTGACGATGATGTGCCGGCTTCTCGAAGCGGTCCGCCCCGATACGCGCCTCGTCCTGGTCGGCGACCCCGACCAGCTCGCCTCCGTCGATGCCGGTGCCGTGCTCGCCGACCTGATCGCGCGGCCCGTCTCCGGCGACGTGAACCCGGTGTTCATCCGGCCGCAGCGCGCGACCTCGAAGCCTCCGGTGATCCGGACGAGGCCGCCTTCAGACCCCTCGAACACGACCGGTTGCGGGGCGGGATCGTGCGGTTGAGCCGCGGTCGCCGATTCGGTGGTGAGATCGCGCGCCTGGCAGTTGCAGTGCGCGACGGCGACGGCGACAAGGTCATGGAGATCCTGCGCTGCGGGGCGCCGGAGATCGCGTTCCACCCGCCCGACGACGTCGAGTCGCTGCGGCGCGACGTGGTGGGCTCGGCGCAGGAGGTCACCGCAGCCGCTCTGACCGGCGACATCCACGCAGTTCTCGAACGGTTCGAGACCCATCGTCTGCTGTGCGCGCACCGCGACGGTCCGTACGGGGTGCAGTGGTGGGCGCGGCAGGCCATGGAATGGATCGGTGCGTCGACCGGCCGCCGACTCGACCCCGAGCGGTGGTATCCGGGACAGCCGCTGCTGGTCACGGCCAACGATCACGAGGCTCGCATCTACAACGGTGACACCGGTGTCGTCGTGCGCCGCGACGATGGCGAACTCGTTGCCGCCTTCGCGCGCGGTGAGCACCCGTTCGTGCTCCATCCGAGTCAGCTGTCGGCGGTGCAGACCGTGTATGCGATGACGATCCATCGCAGTCAGGGCAGCCAGTACGGCACCGTGTCGGTCATCCTGCCCGACGAAAGATCGTCGCTGCTCACCCGCGAGCTGCTGTACACCGCGATCACGCGTGCGCGGTCCAAGGTGCGGATCGTCGGGACGGAAGCGGCGGTGCGCGCGGGCGTGGAACGTCAGGTGCTGCGAGCCAGCGGGCTGCGTCGCGAGATCCGCGTCTGACTCCCCGGGCGACCCACCGGCGTGCCACTCTGGAGTGAGACTTCGCGCGGCGAATTGCCGGCGAGGAGTGACGACGATGAACTGGCTGGATGCGGACGGTATGTGATCGGGCGGCTGCTGGTCACCCGAGGGATTGCCGCGCTGTACCTGGTGGCGTTCCTTGCAGCATTGCTGCAGTTTCGTGCACTGATCGGCGAACGAGGAATGCTGCCGGTGCCCGAGTTTGTGCGGGACCACCCGTTCCGTTCCTCGCCGAGCCTGTTCCACTGGCGGTTCACCGACCGTACCTTCGCCGCAGTGGCAACGATCGGAGCGATCCTGGCGGCGCTGACCCTCGTGGGTGTCACCGAGCGCCTGCCGTTGATCGCCTGCATGTTCGTGTGGTTCGCGCTGTGGGCGGCGTACCTGTCGATCGTCAATGTGGGGCAGATCTGGTATTCGTTCGGGTGGGAATCACTGCTGCTCGAAGCCGGAGTACTCGCCATCTTCCTCGGAAACGCGGAGACCGCACCGCAGTTCCTGGTACTGATCATGGTGCGGTGGTTGCTGTTCCGGGTCGAATTCGGGGCGGGACTGATCAAGTGGCGCGGCGACCGCTGCTGGCGCGACCTGACGTGCCTGTACTACCACCATGAGACCCAGCCGATGCCCGGCCCGCTGAGCCGTTGGTTCCACCAGCTGCCGCGGCCGCTGCACCGGATGGAAGTGGCAGGGAACCATGTCACGCAACTCGTGGTTCCGTTCGCATTGTTCACGCCGCAGCCGGGGGCAGGCATCGCCGCCGGGATCATGATCGTGACGCAACTGTGGCTGGTGCTCAGCGGCAATTTCGCGTGGTTGAACTGGGTCACCATCGTGTTGGCGTTCTCGGTGTTGCCCGACAGTTTCTACTCCGCTGTGGTCACCCCGGACTCCGACTTCGCACCCACGCCCGAGCCGTTCACCGCAGCGGTTCTCGCGCTGACCGCCGTGGTCGTCGCTCTCAGTGTCCAGCCCGTGCGGAACCTGATGTCGAAGCGGCAGGCGATGAATGCGTCGTACAACCCGTGGCACTTCGTCAACACCTACGGCGCGTTCGGCAGCATTACCCGCACCCGCAGGGAGGTGATCGTCGAGGGCACGACCGATTCGGTGGTCACCCCGGCGACCGAGTGGCTCGAGTACGAATTCAAAGGCAAGCCCGGCGACGTGCTTCGCCGACCTCGGCAATGCGCGCCCTACCATCGTCGGCTCGATTGGCTGATGTGGTTCGCCGCGATCTCGCGGGACTACGCCGTCGGCTGGTTCCCCCGGTTCGCCGCGCGACTCCTGGACAACGACCCCGACACCCTGCGATTGTTGCGTCACAACCCGTTTCCTGATGTGCCTCCCGCGCTGGTTCGCGCACGCGTGTTCCGCTATCGGTACTCCACGTCGGCCGAGTATCACGCGACCGGAGCATGGTGGGTGCGTACCCCGGAGAGCAGCTTCATGCTGCCGGTGTCGAGGGTGGACCTTGCAGGTTTCTGAACGCACCCACCACAACTCAGGACTTCACCACAACCGGTAGTCGTCGGCGGACACAGTGAATCCGTGCGCGTCCGACTCACACGTGACGCCGGTACTTTCGTCGATCGTGCAGGTGAACACGCTGACCTTCAACGCCTCCCCGTACGGGAGGACCTGCGCGGTCCGGTCGGGATCCATGAAGGCGATGTCGCCGATGTTGCTGAACTGGCCCTGGCCGGACGATTCCACGATCACGACGTTCGCCGGCACCGTGACATCCGCTGCTCCGCTACCCGGAACGCGGGGCGCACTCGACGGCATGGTGCCTGGCAGCCCGCAACGGGGTCTGTGTGGGTCAGGATCGCGCACTCGAACTTCCCGCTTTCGGACAGGAAGTAGTACACACCGGGCTGCGCGCCCGCGTAGTCGTCGGAGTCGGCGGGAACGGGTGCCTTCGTGGTCGTGGTCGTGGTTGTGGTTGTGGTCGTCGGTGCGGTCGATGTCGTCTGCGCCGCCGATGTTGTCGGGTCGGCGGCGGTGGCCTCTCCGGATACCGTGTCGCCGCAGGCTGTGACGGTGACGAGCGTTGCGGCGAGTGCGATGAACGATGCGGTGGTGCCCCGGCTGATCATGCCGGGAGCATAGCGATCCTCTCCGGGCGGTGTTCCACCAGATGCTCGACGACGAACTTCGCGTCTGCGCCCGCGCCTCCGACCAGCATGGACCGGAAAGACGACTGGAATGCCAGGCCGGTGAAGTACAGACCGGGAGCATCGGCGACGACTCCGCGCTGCTCGAGTGGCCAGCCGTCGTCGCGACGACCGGGAGATCGATCCAGCTGTAGTCCTGATGGAACCCTGTGCACCAGATGATGTTTGCCGCGTCGACGACCCGGTCGTCACCGAGAACCGCGCGACCGCCGCGGACGCCGGTCATGCGGTCGATGACGCGTTCGACGCCGACTGCTGCGAGATCCTTGCGCTTGACCCGCAGTGCCGGGGCGCCGTGGAGGCGTTCGTGTTGCCGGAGTTTCCTCCCGATCGGTGTGCGCAGCGACATGACGTGTCCCCACACGAACCAGAGGACGGGAAAGAGCATTCGCATCCGGCGGGTTTCCAATGGCACAGGAATCTGGCCGGTGTCGCGCCCGCACAGGAGTGTCTGATGCGACCCCGCGACTTCGAACGCGATGTCGCAGCCCGAATGCGAGGCGCCGACGACCAGAACCGGTCCGTCCTGCAGCTGCTGCGGGTTGCGGTATTCGCTCGAGTGCAGCTGCAGGATCGAGGGGTCGAGTTCGTGCGCGAAATCGGGAACGGCCGGGGCCCGTCCGAAGGTGCCGGTGGCCACCACGACGTTGCGCGCGACGAACCGCGCAGTGCCGCACTCGACGAGAAACCCGTCGTCGGAACGTGAAATACGATGCACCAGAGCGGAGGTGCGCACCGGAAGGTCGAATGTCTCCGCGTAGGTTTCGAGGTAGTCTGCCACCTGATCCTTGCCGGGGAACGAATCGGGCGCCGCGGGGAACGTCATGCCGGGCAGACAGTCGCGAGCGGCCGGGCTGTAGAGCCGGAGCGAGTCCCAGTGGCAGCGCCAATTGTTGCCGAGCCGGGGGTTCGCGTCGAGGATCACGAAACGTCGACCGTTGCGGGCGAGGTGGTACCCCGTGGACAAGCCCGCCTGTCCCGCACCGATGACGACGGTATCGACGGATTCGGTCAGTGGGAGTGCATCTGCCGGGGAGAGCGGTGTCGTAGTCATACTTCGACGGTATGGGCGGGGCAGCTGCTGTCGCATCGGGCGATCTGTGCAGATCGGTCCACGCCGGTGGCATGGGTCATTCTGTGTAGATCCGGCACGTTCCTGTCAGACGAGGTGGTGCTCGTACGCGTAGGCGGTGGCGGCCGAACGCGACGAGACGCCGAGCTTGGCGAAGATGTTGCTCAGATGGCGGGCGACCGTCTTCTCGCTGAGCACCAGCGCCTCGGCGATCTCACGGTTGGTGCTGCCCGCCGCGACGACTCGCAGCACCTCGATCTCGCGCGCGGTCAGTCCAGCGGGCGTCGGCGGGCGCGGGTTGTAGCGCCGGAGCAGCTGCAGATCAGGTGCCGCCCCGAGTTCTCGGAATGCCGTCGCGGCCGACTCGAACTCCATCAGCGCGGTGTCGTGGTCCCCGAGCGCGTCGCAGCAGCGTCCTTGCAGTACTCGGACATGCGCGCATGCGTAGGGCGCGTCGAGGTCCTGCCACAGTCGCCACGCGGTGCGGAGCCGGTCGAGCGCCGGTCGCGGATCGCCTTCTGCGAGCAGCACGGCACCGAATGCGTGGGCGGACATGGCGGTGAGCGCCGTCGACTCCACTGCGGACGCCACCGCTTCCAGTTCCTCCGCGAACCGTCGTGCATTCACGACGTCGCCCTCCGCGAGTGCCATGTCGACCGCGGCCTCGAGCATCCGCGGGCGGAAGAGGGACGTCGATTCGGACAACGCGCGACCTATCCCGGCGCGGGCGCTGTCGAGGTCGCCTTGCGCGAGACGGAGCCGAGCCAGACCCGGTTGGGTCTCATGTCCGGTGAGCGCGGCCCGGCGGTACGCGGCATCGGCGGCCGAGAACTCGCCGCGTAGGCGGTGCAACTCGGCGAGCTCGTAGTGGGCCATGCCGATCGCTGGATTGGCCGTCGGCTCCGATAGCCTGCGGCACGCGAGGCGCACCTGCTCCATCGCTTCCCGCCACGCACCGTGCAGGTGCAGCATCTCGGCCCGGTGGACGAGACATTGGCCGCGGAACGGTACGAGGTCGGGCTGGGCATCGCACCAATCGCCCAGAGCGCGCGTCCACTCGGCGGCGCGGCGCAGCTGATAGGTCTCGTGGCAGGTGATGATCACGGCGCAGTACAGGATCCCGGTTGCGATGGGGGAGACCTCGCCGGTCGTCACCGAAACCATGGTCTCGTCGAGCACTGCCAGACCGGCACGGGCGTCGCCGAGCAGGATCCGTGCCTGCCCGACGCCGACACCGCTGAGCGCAATGAGGTCGCGATGCCCGCACTCCACACCGACTTCGCGCGCTGCGGTAAGAGTGGGAAGGGCCGACTCCGGATCGCCTCCGAGCAAGGTTCCGATGGCCTGAGGCACCGTGAGGAGTGCTCGGACCGACCGGACGGCGTCTGTCGGCGGTTCGCCGTCGAGGGCGCGTCGGGCGCGTGCGATCCACCCGATGCGCGTGCGGAGTCTCCCGAGCTCGACAGGATGTAGGCCAACCAGAATGTGCTCTGGCCTGCGGCAGGTCGATCGTCGACGTGTTCGACGACGGCGCGCTCGAGCAAGCGGATGCACTCGTCGTCGTTGCCGGTCAGGTATGCGCACTGCGCAGCGCGATCGAGATCGTCAGCTCCGAGCGGCCGGAGTTCGTCGGCCGCTCGAAAATGTGCGGCCGCATCAGCCACATGCGATCTCGGAATGCGAGGTGTGCTCGCTCGAACGCGTCGGTGGCGTCCATCCGAGCTCCCATCGCCCATGGTCGCCGGAAAGCTGTCAGGTCCGAATTCTACCGATCTCGGTGAGAGTGCTCCATCGTTCACGGTGGAGGTGAAACACCGTTACGCAGGGCGACGTTGAGACGTCACGTACTCGGCAATCACCGACAACGGCGCGCCGCCCGCAGTCCCGCAGTAGTAGGAGCGGGACCACAGATGCCCGCCCCACAGGTACCGGGAAAGGTGCTCCGCGTGATCGCGCCGCAAGTGCCGCGATGACACACCTTTGAGCGAATTCACCAGCTTCGACAACTGCACCGTGCAGGGAAGTCGACGAGCAGATGCACGTGGTCATCCTCGCCGTTGAACTCCCGCAGCTCACATCCGAAGTCCGCACACACCTTCCGCATCACTTCCTCGCAGTCCGCCAAGATCGCGCCGGTGAACACACCGCGCCGATATTTAGTGATAAACACCAAATGTGCATGACAATCCCAAATTGCGTGTCTACCAACTCTGATTAGCTCTTCCTTACCCATGACACCAAATGCTATCGTGCTGATGTGTTGAAGCGATACCGCTACCGCGCTATCCCGCAGGGAGCAGCAGCACGCGCTGTCTCAACTGTTCGGGTGCTGCCGAGTCGTGTTCAACGACGCGCTTGCCGCCCGCGAGTCCGCCCGCAAAGCCGGAAACCGGGTGCCCGGCAAAGGTGAGTTGTCGGCGGCGCTGACCGCCGCGAAAACAACTCCCGAACGGGCGTGGCTGGCTGAGGTGTCGTCGGTGCCGTTGCAGCAGTCGCTGGCGGACCTGCATCGCGCGTACGCGAACTTTTTCGATTCTCGTACCGGGAAACGTAAGGGCCGCAGTCGGTGCGCCACGTTTCAAGAAGCGGACACATCGTCAGTCTGCTCGTTTCACCCGTAACGCGGGTTTCTCGGTTCTCGAGCCGGGCGGTGGGATCGGCCTGGTCAGGTTGCCGAAGATCGGGCGTGTGCGGTACGAGTCGTCGCGGCCGTTGCCGGCGGACCCGTCGAGTGTGACGGTGATCCGGGAGGCCGACGGTCGGCACTATGTGTCCTTCGTCGTTGATGAGCCGGCGCCGGCGGTGGTTCCGGCTCCGCCGGCGCGGGCTGCCGGTGTGGATGTCGGGTTGACGGATCTGGCGACGATCGTCTATGACGACGGTATCGCGAGAAGATCGACAATCCTCGCTGGTTGCGGTCGAAGGAGCGAGGATTGGCCCGTGCACAGCGGGCGTACTCACGCTCGATGAAGGGGTCGAAGAATCGGGACAAGGCGCGTCGGAGGGTGGCGGTGGCGCACCGGAAGGTGCGCGAGACGCGGTGGGATCACCACCACAAGCTGGCACTGAGGTTGGTCCGCGAGAACCAAGCGGTTGCCTCGAGGGATTGTCGGTGGCGGGTTTGGCGCGCACGAGGTTGGCGAAGTCGGTGCACGATGCCGGCTGGTCGACGCTGACCCGGTTGATCGAGGAGAAGGCCGCCGAGCATGGCCGGGTGGTGCACACGATCAGCCGGTGGGAACCGACGTCGCAGGTATGTGCGGGGTGCGGGGTGCGGGACGGGAAGAAGCCGTTGGATGTGCGGGTGTGGGTGTGCCCGTCGTGTGGGTTGGTGTTGGATCGGGATTACAACGCCGCTGTGAATGTGTTGCTCGCCGCTGGGCTGGTGGAGAGGGTAAACGCTTGTGGAGGGAGCGTAAGACGTGTGCTTGCATGCGCGGACCCGGTGAAGCAGGAACCCGCTGAACAGACCGCACCTTCTGGTGAGGCTGCGTAGGAATCCTCCGTGTTCACGCGGAGGAGGAAGTCAAGCGGATATACCGCGGCGACCACCAAGGTCAGTCGCCCACTCGCTCCCCGGTCTCGGGGTGGAACAGGTGCACGATGCCCTCGCGTTTGCGGAGGCGGATGGTGTCGGCCAACCGCGCCGGAGTGCGTGTCAGCGACCGCGCGACGATCTGGTTCCCGCTGCCGGGTACCCGCGTGTGCACATACGATTCGCTGCCGAGTTCTTCCACGAGTTCGACGACGGCTTCCACGCCCTCGCCATCGGTGAGTTCGAACTGTTCGGGTCGGATACCGGCCGTCACCGACGTGATGCCCGCCGAGTGCAGACTGCTGATGCGCTCACGCTCGACCGGGATCACGGTGTTGCCGATGAGAACTCCGTCGTCGGTGACGGTCGCGGGAAGGAGGTTCATCGCGGGGGATCCGATGAAGCCGGCCACGAATGCATTCGCGGGCCGGTCGTAGAGTTCGGTCGGCGATGAGAACTGTTGCAGCTGCCCCCTCTTCAACACCGCAACGCGGTCGCCCATCGTCATTGCCTCGACCTGGTCGTGGGTGACGTACACGGTGGTGGTGCCCAGGCGACGCTGGAGGGCGGCGATCTGCGTGCGGGTCTGCACACGCAACTTCGCATCGAGATTCGAGAGCGGCTCGTCCATGCAGAACACCTGCGGTTCACGGACGATTGCGCGCCCCATTGCGACACGCTGACGCTGACCGCCGGACAGCTTGGCGGGTTTGCGGTCCAGGTACTCGGTGAGGTCGAGGACCTTGGCGGCCTCCTCGACCTTCCGTCGGCGTTCCTCGGTGCTGACTCCGCGCATCTTGAGAGCGAAGCCCATGTTCTCGGCGACGGTCTTGTTCGGGTACAGCGCGTAGTTCTGGAACACCATCGCGATGTCACGGTCCTTGGGCGGCACGTCGGTCATGTCGACGCCGCCGATGGAGATCGAGCCTTCGTCGATGTCCTCGAGGCCGGCGAGCATGCGCAGCGCGGTGCTCTTGCCGGACCCGGACGGTCCGACGAGGACGACGAACTCGCCGTCCTCGATGTCGAGGTTCAGCGAGTCGACGGCAAGCGAGTCGGAGCTCTCGTAGATGCACGAGGCGTTCCGGTAGGTGATCTCGGCCATGATGGAAACCCTTCGTATCAGCAGTGGTTCGAGTGAGGCGGTGCTTCTCGACGTCGGTTATTTGATGGCGCCGAACGACAGGCCGCGCACGAGCTTGTTCTGTGCGACCCACCCGGCGAGGACGACGGGCAGCGCCGCCATGGTCGCAGCGGCCGACAACTGTGCCCAGTACAGGCCCTCACCGGTGATGAAGCCGACCATGAACACCGGAATCGTCTGCGCTTGCACAGCAGTGAGGTTGACGGCGAAGAAGAATTCGTTCCACGAGAAGATCACGCAGATGAGCGCGGTCGCGGCGATGCCAGGGGAGACGAGCGGAGGATGACCTCGCGTACGGAGGTCCACAGGCTCGCGCCGTCCATGCTGGCGGCTCGAGGAGTTCACTCGGAACCTCGAGGAAGAACGATCGCATCATCCACACCGCGATGGGCAGGTTCATCGCCGTGTACAGGATGATCAGCGCCCAGATGTTATCGAGCATGCCGATATTCGCCACGATCACGTACAGGGGGATGATCGCCGCGACGATCGGCAGCATCTTCGTACTGATGAAGAAGAACAGTGCGTCCTGGGTCCTGCGTACCGGCCGCAGCGACAACGCGAAAGCCGCGGGAACACCGAGCAGGAGCACGAATACGGTCGAGACGATGGTCGCGAACGCCGAATTGAGCAGCGCTGTGCTCGCACCGGTCTCGAAGACGGACCGGAATTGGTCGAGGGTGGGTGTGAAGAAGAACTTCGGGGGATCGGAGTATGCGTCCGACTCCTGCTTGAAGGCAGTGAGCACCATCCAGAACACCGGGAAGAAGAACCCGATACCGGCGATCCAGGCGATGACACCCCACGGTTCATCTTGCGGTGCTTGCGTTTACGGACCGTCCGTGTAGCCTCCCCGGTCGGCAGCGTGGTGTCCGATGTCTGCGGACCCGCAGCTGTGGTGCTCATGCCGCTTCCTCCTTACCGGTGAACGACTTGAAGATCAGGCGTAGTGCGAAGGTCGCAATGACGATCGTGGCGATCACTACGACCACACCCATCGCCGCGGCTTGGCCGATGTCGAAGCCGAGGAAGGCGCGCTGGTAGATGTAGAACGGCAGATTCGCGCTCGCGGTGCCGGGCCCGCCCTGCGTCATCATGTAGATCGCGTCGAACGTGTTGATGAGATAGATGGCGCCGAGCACGGTGCCCAATTCGATGAATCTGCGCAGGTGCGGGAGGGTCAGCTCGCGGAACAGTGCGAATCCGCTCGCGCCGTCGACCCGGCCGGCCTCGAGAATGTCGCGGGGCATCGACTGCAGCCCGGCGAGGATCAGCAGCATCATGAATGGCGTCCATTGCCAGATCAGCGCGACCATCACGGTGGGTAGCGGATATCGGCTGATCCAGTCGACCTCACCGACGCCGAACGGGGACAGCACCCAGTTCACGATGCCGAAGATGGGGTCGAACATCGAGGTCTTCCACACCAACGCTGCGGCGACGGGGGTGACCAGGAACGGTGTGATCAGCAGGGTGCGGACGATGCCGCGACCGAGGAAAGCCCGGTCGAGCAGCAGTGCGAGGAGCAGGCCCAGTATCACGGAGATCAGCACGGTTCCGACGATGAGGATCACCGTGTTGAGCGCGACCTGCCAGAACTGACTGTCCTGGAAGACATCCACGTAGTTCTGGAGACCGACGAACCGGCGGGAGCCGGGGTTGACGAGGTTCCAGGACTGGGTGGAGTAGAAGAGGGTGAACAGGAACGGTATCTGCGTCACCACGATCATGAAGATCAGGGCGGGCAGTAGTGGCCCGCGCAGCCGCCAGCCTTCGGCGCGGGAGACCTTCTCGTTCTTCGCTGCCTTGACGCGGCGGATGCGTTCGGTCATATCCGGTGTCTGTTGAGGCACCTCGAGGGCAGTCACTGCGATTCCTCCCGATACGTTGCGCCGACGGCTTCGGCGTACTTCTGGGCTTGATCGAGCGCTTCGGCGACGGTCTGACGGCCGGCGATGGCGGCGCTGATCTGTTGGCTCACCCGGGTGCCGAGGTCCTGGAATTCGGGTATCGCCAAGAACTGGATTCCGGTGTAGGGGACCGGGTCGACCGTGGGGTCCGATTGGTCGGCGCCTCGATGGATTCGAGGGTGATGGGCCCGTACGCCTGTGCTGCCTCCTTGTACTCGGGGATCTCGTACGTCGAGAGGCGGCTACCGGGGGAACGCGCTCCCATCCGAGTTCTTCACCGACCAGGTGCATGTAGCTCTGGTCGGTCATCCACGAGATGAACTTCCACCCGTCGTCGGCGTTCTCGCTGCTCGTCGGATCCCGAGCGACCAGGTGTAGAGCCAGCCGGACGGGTCCTTCTCCATGACGGGTGCGGCCGCGTATCCGATCTTGCCGACGACGTTGCTCGACGAGGGGTCTTCGAGGGTCGAGACCGCGGAGGTCGAGTCGTACCACATCGCGACACGGCCCTGCGCGAGTTGCGTGGCGCATTCGGTGAATCCACTGGTGGCGGCTCCGGGCTGACCGTGGGAGCGGACGAGGTCGACATAGAACTCGACGGCGCGCTGCACCTCGGGTGAGTCGAGTTGGGCGTTCCAGTCCTCGTCGAACCAGCGGCCGCCGAACGTGTTGATCACGGTGTCGAGTGGCGCCAGCAGCTCACCCCAGCCCGGCTTGCCGCGCAGGCAGATCCCGTTGATGTCGGGGCCGTCGAGTTGCGCGGCGGCGTCGGCGACCTCGGTCCACGTCGGCGGGTCGGACAGGGTGATGCCCGCTTGTTCAAAAAGGTCCCTGCGGTACATCAGAAAGGACGATTCACCGTAGAACGGGACCGAGTACATGTCGCCGTCGTACGAGAGCGCCTCGCGCAGTGACGGAATGAAGTCCTCTTGGTCGTATCCTTCGGTGGCTTCGATGAAGGGGCCGAGGTTGGTCAGCCACCCGTATTCCGCCCACTGCGGCGTTTCGTAATTGCTGATCATCACCACGTCGAATTCTCCACCGCCCATCGCTGTGGATGCGGTGATCTTCGCGCGGGCCTCGTTCTCCGACAGTGTGACGAAGCGGAGATCGATGTCAGGATTCTCGGCTTCGAACTGTGATGCGAGCGAGCGTGCATCCGTCATCTGGGAATTCGACACCATCGCGATGGTGACGGTCCGGTCGGATGCACCGATGGATCCGGCGCCGGCGCAGCCGGTCAGTGCCAGGCACAGAGCTCCGGCTCCGGCCACCAGCTTTCCGGTGAAACCGATTGTGCGGGTACTGCTTCCGGGTGGTTGCACGGCCATCTACCTCATTTCGGTGGGGTCCTGTCCGAGTCGTGCGAGTGGGTGTGGGATCGATCGAGAAGCCATTCTGCGCAGGCGATGTCGCACACGAGCATGGTTGCGTACCCGCCGTGGAGGGCGCCGTGGACCGCACGATGTTTCGAAGCGCCGCCGGTACGAGGATCGTTGTGGGGCATGCGGCGATGTCGGGCAACGGCGTCGACATCGTGCGGGTTTCGAGTTCGACGTGCGCGGGCGTTCCGTCCTCTCGGAAGAAGCGGCCACCGATCTCCCCGACCGCTCCCAGTTCGTCGAGGGTGTCGAGCATCGCGGTGTCGAGGAAGCTGCCCTCGAACAGGGTCGTGGAGGAGGACACTGCGCCGACGCCGAACATCATCGCGTCGGCTCGGGCACCCAGTTCGAGCGTGCGGGAGATCACCGAGTCGGTGCGCATGGACGCGACGGTCGTCGCGTCGGCGTACAAGGGGGTGGGGAGCCGAACCGGTTGGGCCTGAAGCTGTTCGGCGCAGCGGCCCAACACGTACTCGGTGCCGGTCTGGTAGGTGCTGGTGGTGACGGAGCCGTCGAGTTGCACGATCGTCGCGCACGTCGCGACACCCGACGGGATTGCCTGGGCGACAGCGATGGTTTCGGGGCCCAGGTGAATCCGAGAGTGTCGGCGGGCCGGAGTCGGCGGGTCAGGAGTGAGGCGGCTGCGCGGCCGAGCACAGCGAAGCTCGCCGAGTTGTCCACTGGTCCGCGGTCGTCGACCCGGACGCCGACGACGACCGCTTCGGTGAGTCCGAATCGTTCCTCGAGCGCGTGTTCGATGTCGGCGTGCAGGTCGTCTCGCAGATGGGGAGGTGTGGTGACCTCGATGCGGACGAGGCCGTGCGAGCGGGCACGGGCCACGAGTCGTCCGGCTGTCGCGCGGGAGACGCCCAATCTGTCTGCAACCTGGGCCTGGGTGAGGCCGTCGAGGTAGTAGAGGGTGGCCGCGCGCAGTGCCAGGCGAAGGTCCTCGGGCGCGGCGGTGGTGTCGCCGTCCGGTGCCTTCGGTACTGCACTGGGGTTCGTCACGGAGAGGCTCCTCTATGACCTGGAGCATGTGCCTCTATGAGCAAATGCGCAGGGGTGCGTTCATGTGCTCAGTACGTTAGCATCGAGGTGTGATCTACACAACAGAATTGACTCTCCCCGCGACGATGCGCGCGGCAGTTCTTGTGGAGCCGGGGCGGATCGAGATCGAAGAACGGCCAGTTCCCGAGCCCGGCCCCGGTGATGTGCTGGTCCGTGTCGCCTCGGTGGGGGTCTGTGGGTCCGACGCGCATTACTACCGTGAAGGCCGCATCGGCGAATTCGTCGTCGAGGCCCCGCTCGTGCTCGGACACGAGGCGTCCGGCACCGTCGTCGCCGTGGGTCACGGAGTGCCCGCCGAGCGCATCGGGCAGCGGGTGTCGATCGAACCTCACGCCCGGACCCGGGCAGCCTCGAGACCCGTCGGGGCGAGTACAACCTGTGCCCGCACATGCGGTTCTATGCCACACCGCCAGTGGACGGGGCGCTGTGCGACTACGTGACCATCGGTGCGCACTTCGCTCATCCCGTCCCGGACGCGGTGTCCGACGATGCCGCGGCGCTGTGCGAGCCGCTCTCGGTGGGCATCGCCGCGGTCCGTAAAGCGCGAGTGACGGCCGGGTCGAGTGTGCTCGTCAGCGGCGCCGGCCCGGTCGGTATCGTCACCGTCCAGGTCGCGCGGCATTCGGAGCCGTCGACATCGTCGTCACCGACCTCGATGAACATCGACGAGAGGTGGCTCGCAGGTTCGGCGCCACCGTCACCCTCGACCCGCGATCGGACGACACCTCGGATCTGAGGGTCGACAGCTACATCGATGCGTCCGGATCGCCGGCGGCCGTCGACTCCGGTATCCGCGCAGTCCGTCCTGGCGGCACCGTCGTTCTGGTGGGGTCGGGCGCCGAGACGATGCCGCTACCCGTGCAGGTGATCCAGAACCGGGAATTGGTGCTCACCGGCGTCTTCCGATATGCGAACACGTGGCCGACGGCGCTGAGCCTTCTCGAGTCCGGTCGGGTCGACCTCGATTCGATGGTCACAGCGCACTTCCCGCTCGAGAAGGCAGTCGACGCCCTCGAATCCGATCGGGTCCCCGGCTCGATCAAGGCCGTTGTGCAGGTATCGCCCACCGTGGAGGAGCATCGTGGAACCGAGTGAAAAGACCCTTCCTGACCTGGGGATACCCACCCCCACCTACTCTCGGGACGACGTGACCGTCGGCATCGTGCATTTCGGTGTCGGTGGTTTCCATCGCGCGCACCAGGCGATGTACATCGACCGCCTGCTCGAGCAGGGCCTCGCGAAGGACTGGGGGATCTGCGGGGTCGGCGTGATGCCGGGGGATCGGCGCATGCAGGAGGCACTCGCTGCGCAGGATCACCTCTACACTCTGGTCCTCACACACCCCGATGGAACGTGGGAACCCCGCGTGATCGGGTCGATCGTCGACTATCGGTACGCGCCCGACGAACCCGAAGCCGTCATCGAGCTTCTCGCCGCACCCACCACGAAGATCATCTCGTTCACCGTCACCGAAGGCGGATACAACATCCGCCACGACACCGGCGAGTTCGACGCCGACAACCCGGCGGTCCTGCAGGATCTGGCTGCTGAAGGCCCACCGGCCACGGTGTTCGGGCTGGTCGTCGAAGCACTGGCTCGCAGGCGGGCGCGTGGCATCCCGTCCCCGACGCTCATGTCCTGCGACAACATCGAGGGCAACGGTGTCGTCGCCCGCCGGGTCTTCACCTCCTACGCGCGCCTGGTGGACCCGGATCTCGCGGATTGGATCACCGAGAACACCCGGTTCCCGAACTCGATGGTCGATCGCATCACCCCCGTCACCACACCACCCGTGATCGACGAGCTGTCGTCGCGGTTCGATGTACAGGATCGCTGGCCCGTGGTCGCCGAACCGTTCACCACCTGGGTCCTCGAAGACGATTTCGCCGATGGGCGGCCCCCGCTCGAAGATGCCGGTGTGCACGTCGTCGACGACGTCGCCCCGTACGAGCTGATGAAGTTGCGGCTGCTCAACGCGAGCCACCAGGGCCTCTGCTATTTCGGGTACCTGATGGGCTATCGGTACGTGCACGATGCGGCGCAGGATCCGTTGATCGCGCGTTTCCTTCTGAATTACATGGATCTGGAAGCGATCCCCACTCTGAGGCCGGTACCGGGGATCGACCTGACGGAGTACACCCGCACCCTGATCGAACGGTTCGCCAATCCCGAGATCCGTGACACCATCGCGAGGCTGTGCGCGGAATCGTCCGATCGCATCCCGAAGTGGTTGCTCCCGGTGATCCGGGAGAACCTCGCGCACGGCGGCAATGTCGTCCGTTCCGCCGCGATCGTGGCCTCGTGGGCCCGTTACGCAGAGGGCGTCGACGAACACGGTGTCCCGATCGAGGTGGTGGACCGTCTTGCCGAGCAGCTGGTGCCGCTCGCGCGGAAGCAACTCACTCATCCGGCAGCCTTCATCGAGAACACGTCGGTGTTCGGGGATCTCGCCCGCAACACACGGTTCGTCGATGCCTACACCTGGGCGCTCAACTCCCTGCACAACGAGGGCGCGAAAGGCACTCTCGAAGCCTTACCCGTGGAGCCGGAATGAGTGGGGGAGCCCGAATGAACGGCCAGGCACTGATCGTCGGGGAAGCCCTCGTCGACATCGTTCGACGCGGCGGCGACGACCCCGTCGAACACGTCGGTGGGAGCCCCTTGAACGTCGCTGTCGGGTTGGGGCGTCTCGACCGGGAGGTCCGGCTCGCCACGAGTCTGGGCGCCGACGAGCGTGGTGGACGCATCGCGCGGCATCTCGATGCGTCCGGTGTCGTCCTGACCCAGAGCAGTGTGTCGGCGATGAGAACCGCGACCGCATCGGCGACCATCGGCGACGACAACGCGGCCACCTACGAATTCGATATCGCCTGGCAGCCCCGACTTCCGGAGCCGTCCGCCGATGCGGTGCTCGTCCACACGGGTCGATCGCGACCGTACTCGAACCGGGATGCGACGCGGTCGCCGATCTCATCGAGCAGCAGGCCCAGACCTCGACGGTGAGCTTCGATCCCAACATCCGGCCCGCTCTGATCGCCGACGACGCGCGAGGCCGCGAGCGAATCGCACGTCTGGTGGCGCTCTCGGACGTCGTCAAGGTCAGTGACGAGGACCTCGCTTGGGTCGAACCGGGACGCGACCCGCTCGACGTCGCATGCGACTGGTTGTCGCGGGGGCCGGCGATCGTCGCTGTCACCCGCGGAGCGGCCGGTGCTGTCGCCGTGTGCCGCGCGGGTGTCGTCGAGGTGCCCGCGAGGAAGGTCGACGTGGTCGACACGGTCGGTGCAGGAGACGCATTCACCGTCGGACTCCTCGACGCACTGTGGACACTCGGCTTCCTGGGAGCGGAACAGCGCGAGAGGTTGCGCGAGATAGGCACGGGCGACCTCGAATCCGTCCTACGCACGGCTGCTGTGACGTCGG
>BBEG01000061.1 GCA_001312645.1 Rhodococcus sp. JCM 9791 | reverse complement strand
GTCGTGGTGGGGGCGGGGGCGCCCCGGAATCAGCTGCGTGGGCGTTGGCGCGCGGGGAACGTATTGCGTGTCATCGCCGCTGATGCGTTGACGATGGTGTCGCCGAAGCGGTCGAGGACGAGCGCCTGGGTTGCCGCGAGGTGGGATCGGGCGAGTCGTTCGGCTTCGGCAACGCGCCCGTCGGCGATCTCCTTGACGATGCGGCGGTGTGCGTGGACGGCGTCTTCGGCCTTGCCTTCGGACGGGTACTCGCCTCGGCGGGTGAGGGCCTCGGCCCAGGCTTCTTCTTGTGCAGACCACAGGCGACGTAACTGCGCACTGCGTAGCGGATCGTGGCGTTCGGCGTGAACGAGACGATCAGATCGTGGAACTCGCGGGCGGCCTGGGTGAATGCGACTCCGTCGCCGACGAGTTCGGCGGAGGCGTCGATGGATGCGTTGAGTGCCGGGACGACGATCTCGGCGCGGTCCGGGCGTTTCGCGCACTCGGTGACGCACATCGGCTCGAGTAGTTGCAGGCCGGCTGCGAGATCTTCGAGTGTCACCCGGCCGGCTTGGAGTGAGAGTCCGAGGTGGTACGCGGCGGAGAATTCGTCGGGGCGATGCACGTCTGCGCCGCCGATATTGCCCCGGCGTACAGTGACAAGTCCTTCGGTTTCCAGAATGCGGAGGCTTCTCGCACCGAGGGGTAGCTGACGCCGAAGTCCTTGACCAATTGATCCTGTGTCGGCAGGCGGTAATCGTCATCCGAAAGAATGTGGTCGCGCAATTCGTCGGCGACGGTTTCGGCGATACGGCGCTGTGGCACTCGGCCACGCCGCGGGGTCGTCAAGAAACTCGCCTTTCACGCATGGGTGCAGTCTAACGACAGGGGGTCTTTTCTTCCAAGTATTGAGAGGTTTCAAATTGGCAAGCATTGCTATCCTTGTGAGGATTGACGTAATGTCCGGGCATGGACTTCACGATGGGTGGTGCCGCCCCTGAACTCCGGGGCGAGCTGCGCCGGCTGGTGCATGAGCACGTCCCCCCGCATTTCCTCGGAGCGTTCACCGACGACCCGAGTGATCTCGAAGCGGCGCAAGCGTTCTGCCGCCTGCTTGCGGACAACGGGCTGCTGTGTATGACGTGGCCCGAGGAATTCGGCGGCCGTGGTGCATCGATCTGGGAACAGACCGTGGTGCGAGAGGAAATGTGGGCGCACCACGAGCCCCGCGGCGCGCAGTACATGGGCGTCAATTGGGTGGGCCCCACGATCATGCGTCACGGAACCGCGGAACAGCAGGACACACACCTTCCGCCCATTGCGCGTGGCGAAGTGATCTGGTGTCAAGGATTCAGCGAACCCGAAGCCGGTTCCGACCTCGCGTCGCTGCGTACCGCAGCGCGCCGGGACGGCGACGGCTGGCTCATCTCCGGGCAGAAGATCTGGACGTCCTACGCCACGATGGCACAGTGGTGCTTCCTGCTGGCCCGCACCTCCAACGACGGTCGGAAGCAGCAGGGACTCACTGTTTTTCTCGTCCCGATGTCCGATCCGGCCATCGAGGTCCGCCCGATCCGGGCGATGCTGGGTCCGCATCACCTCAACGAAGTCTTCTTCAACGATCTTCGCGTCACCGATGCCGATGTGCTCGGCACGGTCGACGAAGGGTGGAAGGTCGTGCAGGAGGTACTCGCTTACGAACGCGTCGGTATTGCCCGTTACGCCCGCTGTGAGCGTCTTTTGCAGGCTGCACCGTCGGTTCTCGGTGCGCGATGGGACGATCTGCCGGGCGAGCTGAAGGCGCGCTGGACCCGGATGCTCACGCACTGCCGTCGCGCAAGGCTGCTGGCGTACCGGGTGGTGTCGATGCAGAGCGGAGGCGCTGTCCAGCCAGGTGACGCCGCGGCCTATCGGATCGCGGTGACCACCCTCGATCAGGACAGCGCCGAGGTCCTCACCGAGATAGCCGCGTATGCGACGCCACCGAGTGCCGATACCGACGAGTTCGACGACGACACCGCCAAGTGGTTCCGCCGCGCGGTCGAAGACCACTGGCGCTATTCGCAGGCCGCGACCGTGGCCTCCGGCAGCATCGAAATGCAGCGGATCCTCCTGGCCCGAGCCCTCCTGGCGGCATCATGAACACTGAACTGAGCAAGGAAGCGACCGAGTACGGACGCGAAGCCCTCCGTGCGTTGGAAGCTGCAGGAGGCGATGATCTCGCTCCCCTGATCGAAAGCGACCCTGATCACCGCCGAACCATCGTCGAGCCGACACTCGGTGAGCTCGGTGCCTGGGAACTCGATCCCCGCGGGGATGCCGACGAACTCGAAGCCGCCGCAGCGCTGTGCCGCAGCGTGGGGTTCTGGGCAGTGCCCTACCCGGTGGCCGAAAGACTCGCACGACCCACCGACCTCGACGTCGACGGCTTGGTCGTCGTGGACGATGCCGACCCGAAGGCGCCCATCGCATGCCTCGATCTCCGGTGGCCGCGGTCAGCGTCGACGGTCGGCGCAGTGCCGTGGACGCCCGGCCGCCGAGCACTCCGCCGCGGATGTCGGCATTCACCTCCCAGCTCGCCCTCCAGCCGATCGACGACGACGGCGCGAAGGATCTTGCCCTCGCGTTGACACTCCCGTGCTGGACTCTCCTCGGAATGCTCGACCGGGCAATGGATCTGACCCGCTCGCACGTGCTCCTGCGCGAACAATTCGGGGCGCCCCTCGCGAAACTGCAGGGCGTCCAGTTCCAGCTCACGGAGGCGGAGGTGGAACGGACCGGACTCGACGTGCTCGCCAAATACACGCTGTGGAGCATCCAGGCGGGCAACGACGAGGCTGTCGACGATGCACTCGCGCTCCGATTGGCCGCCGTCGAGGCGGCACAGATCGTGTTCCGGGTTGCACACCAACTGCACGGAGCCAGCGGATTCTGCGACGAGACCACGGTGTCCTGGATCTCCCGGTACAGCATTCCGCTGCGACGAATCCCGTGGGGCCCGTCCGGGACCGTGGACGCTCTGACCAAGCGGATCGATCGGCGCGGGCTCACCGGCCTGTTCTCCGAAGCTCCCGAGAAGGCGATAGCTACCGAGAAGGCGATGCTGTGAGGTACGAACTCCCGGACGCACTCACCGTCGAGTGCGAAGGCCCCGTCCGCATCGTGACGATCAACCGGCCCGAAGAACTCAACGCCGTCGACCAGGACCTGCACTGGGCGATCGCGCACGTGTGGCGTCAGCTCGCCGCCGACACCGACGCTGCCGTGGTGATCCTCACCGGAGCCGGCCGCGCCTTCAGCGCGGGTGGCGACCTGGACTGGATCACCTCGTTCCTCGACGATCCGGTCGCGCGCGACGAGAGCGTCCGGGAAGGCGCCGAGATCATCGAGAGATGCTCCGCTTCCCTCTGCCTGTGATCGCGGCAGTCAATGGGCCTGCCGTGGGTCTCGGCTGTAGTGTCGCGGTGCTCTGCGATGTGGTCCTCATGTCGGACAAGGCGTACCTGGCCGACCCACACGTCGCAGTAGGGCTCGTCGCGGGCGACGGGGGCGCGGCCTTCTGGCCGCTGCTCACCCCTATCCTGCGCTCGCGGGAATACCTCTACACCGGCGACAGGATCCCGGCGACGACGGCTGTCGAACTCGGCCTGGCTTCGCGCGTCACCGCGCCCGACGACCTGTTGTCCGAGGCGCGACGCCTCGCCGAACGCCTCGCGGCGCAACCCGCACAGGCGTTGCGCAGTACCAAACGTGTGGTCAACATGTATCTGTCCCAAGCGCTCGGCGGTCCGATGCAGGCCGGTTTCGCGGCGGAGATCGCGACCATGCAGTCCGCCGAGCATCGCGACAGATTGCTCGCTCTCCGGGAGAATGCAGTCAACCGGGAGAATGCGGTGAGGACGACTACGCCGAGGGAGAAGGAAGAAGCGCGATGAGTGCCGGGGCGACAAGCATCGGAGCGTCCACACTCGAGGATTTCCGGACCTCGGTCCGCGGTTGGTGCCGCGACCATATCCCCGCAGACTGGCGCCGGGCCCAAACCGATGTCGCCGACGTCGAATTCGTCCGCTTCCAGAAGTCCTGGTTCCAGGAACTACGCGGAGCCGGCTTCGCCGTGCCGCACTGGCCGGAGGACTGGGGCGGTGGCATGTCGGTCGCCGAACAGGTCGTGCTGTACCAGGAACTGGCCGCCCACGACGCGCCCCGACTGGTTCTGCCCTTCGTCTCGATCCACCATGCCGCGTCGACGCTTCTCGCCGCCGGCACCGACGAACAACGGCACCGCCATCTCCCCGCGATCCTCGACGGCGAGATCTGGTGCCAGGCTTCTCCGAGCCCGGCGCGGGATCCGACATGGCGGCACTCGCGACGAGCGCCCGCAAGGATGGCGACGTCTACATCGTCAACGGTCAGAAACTGTGGGCCAGCGGCGCGTTGTACGCCGACCGGTGTCTGCTGTTGGCCCGCACCGATCCCGATGCCCCGAAGCGCAAGGGCATCTCGTACTTCCTGATGGACATGCGTACCCCCGGAATCGAAGTGCGTCCGATCAAGCAAGCGACCGGCGAATCGCACTTCTGCGAGATATTCCTCAACGATGTCGCCATCCCGGCGACGAACCTCGTCGGACCCGAGAACGAAGGATGGCGGGTCGCGCAGGAAACACTCGGCGCTGAGCGCGGCATGACCATGCTCGAACTCACCGAGCGACTGAGTCACGGCGGGTTCCGTTGGCTCGTCGACCTGTGCACCCGTCCGGGCCCGGACGGGAGGACCCCACTCGACGACACTCGTGTCGCAGACAGGCTTGCCACACTCGAGATCGAGCTCACGGGGCTGCGCGCACTGGTGACGGATTTCGTCGCCGCCGACCGGCCGGGGCCGGCCGACGCGTCGATCGTCAAGCTCTACTACAGCGAGCTGCTCCAGCGCATGACCGATTTCGGCACAGAGATCGCGGGTCTCGCCGCGCACACGGAGCTGCGGAAACCGCAGTCCAGCGGGTGGGAATCAGGGGCATGGATGCTCGATTTCATCGGCTCGTGGGAGTGGACGATCCCGGGCGGAACCAGCGAAATCCAACGCACCATCATCGGGGAACGTGGCCTAGGTCTGCCCCGCGAGCCGACAGGACATCGATGACCGACTCACTCCCAGACCTGTCCGAGTTCCACGACGAACTACGGTCCGTCGCGCGAGGCCTGTTGGCACGATCAGGCCACGACGAGCCGGTCGACTGGGAGTCGATCAGCACGACCGGATGGCTCGGCCTCGAAGTTCCGGGCGAATTCGACGGTACCGACGCCACTTTCGCCGAGGTCGCCGTAATCCTCCGGGAAATCGGCCGCGCGTCCGCACGCGGGCCCTATCCGGCGGTCGCATCACTCGCCGTGGCAGCCCTCGCGCTCCTCGAATCCGGCCCCGAGCGTCTACTCCGCGACACAGCTCGGGACGCACCGTACCGGTGTTCGTCCTCGGCGGGGAATCAGCAGGCCGGGCCCAGTTCCGGGTGGAGGTCGAGCCGCAGGGAACGATCCTGCAGGCGCCGCGACGTTCGTGCTCGACGCTACCGGCGCAGACCGGCTTCTCGTACCGGCGCAAGAATCCGACGGCACGATCGTCGTCGTCGACCTCGACCCGGGGGCACCCGGTGTCGCGGTGACGGAGCAGCCGGTCGTGGACGCGACACGCAGTTTCGGCACGGTGCTCGTCGAGGGGGTGACGATCCCGCCGGAATCGGTGTGGCGATTCCACGGTGATCCGCAGGAGGCACTGCAACGGCTGCACGACCGTGCTGCTGTGGCCGTGGCCTGCGACAGTCTCGGCGCGAGCGAAGCGATGCTCGACGCCACGGTCGCCTACGCAGGGATGCGAGAACAGTTCGGACGCAAGATCGGATCGTTCCAGGCGGTCAAGCACGCGTGCGCCGACATGCTCGTTCAGGTGGCGGTGGCCCGAACACTGGTCGACGCGGCAGTGCGCAGCCTGGTGTCCGGAGGCCCGGAGGCGACGACTGCGGCCTCGATGGCCAAGGCCTACAGCTGCGCGGCGGCCGTCGAGATCGCAGGCAAGGCCATGCAGTTGCACGGGGGCATGGGCTACACGTGGGAGAGCGGCATCCACGTGTATCTCAAGCGCGCGACGCTCAACCGCTCGTTGTACGGCTCACCTGCTCTGCACCGGGCGTACCTCGCACAGCGGTACCGGTCCGCCTCCTGAATCCGAACGCGAGAAGCGAGAGGTCCTGCACACGCTTTCGGCGTGTGCAGGACCTCTCGCGTTCCGAGTGGTGAACTACGTTCGAAGACGTTTGATGGCGAGCTCCTTGATGTCGCTCGACTTGATCTTCGCGGTGCCGGTGAGGCTGATCTCCTCGTTGTCGAAGAACAGCACCTCCCGCGGAACCTTGTAGCTGGCGAGCCGCTCGCGTAGGTATCCGCGAATCCCGTCGACGTCGAGGCCGGCTCCCGAATGCGCCACGATGCACGAGACGACTACTTCCCCGAGTGTGTCGTGGGGAACGCCGACCGTGCGCGCCACCTTGACTCCGGGATGCGCGACGAGCGCTTCGTCGACCTCGAGGGGAGACACGTTCGCGCCGCCGGTCTTGATGATGTCCGTGAGCCGACCCTCCCAGTAGAGGCGTCCGGTGTCGTCGAGATAACCGCCGTCGCCGGTGTGGAAGAACCCGTGGTCGTCCACCGTCTCACTGAGCGGAGTACCGACGTACCCGAGCATCAACGTCGGACTCTTGACGCAGATCTCGCCTCGTTCACCCAGGGGTACTACCTCGCCGGTCAATGCGTCGACGATCCGGATCGTCACTCCGGGCAACGGCTTTCCGCTGCTGCCGGCGGCTACATCGGACGGGGTATTGGCCGGGTAACACGTACTGATCGTGAAGGTTTCGGTATTTCCGTACGCATGGCCCGGCTCGTACCACTCATCGGTCACCGTGGGATGACGTGCGACCGGGGTGTTGAAGTCGACGTAGTGGAGGCTGCTCAGATCCGCCTTGTCCCAGTTCGGTGCACCGACGAGCTGAGCCCACTGATGTGGCCATGCGAACGGGAAGTTCACTCGTTCCTTCTCGATGAGCTCGAGTGCTTCGCTCGGGTCGAAGGTGGGTTGCAACACCAGCGACCCACCACTGGCAAGGGTGTTGCCGAGCGCCATCGCGAAATTGCCCGACCAGAAGTAGCCGTTCGCCGTCCAGCACCGAATGTTCAGCTCCGGCGAGAACCCGTACATTCGCCGGAATCGCCACATCTGTATGGACACGCCGCGATGTGCGCTCAGAATGCCCTTCGGCTTGCTGGTGGAACCGGACGAGAAGAACAGCACGGCCACATCGCTTGGCAGGACTGCCGCGGCGGAGGCCTCGACAAGTTCCCGGGACTGCGGTTCGCCGTGGGTGAGGAACTCGTCCCACGACTCGATCGACTCGCCTTCGGCCTTCTTCCCGACCATCGCGACATGCCGAAGGAACGGAAACTTCGCCGAATGCACCTCGGCGGCCCCGGCTGTCCCGATCTGCGGTTCCAGATCGGTCAGCGCCGCGGCGAAGTCGGTCTTCAGAACGTTGCGTTCGAACAGCAGGATCTCCACACCCGAGGTCTCGAGCATGTAGTCGAGCTCCGACGGGGTCGAGAACGTGCTGAGTGTGACTGCGACGCCCCCCGCGAGGGAGGCGCCGAAGACCGCCGTGATCCATTCTGGGCGGTTCGTCATCAGCACGCCCACGCGCCCGTCCTTCGCGAGGCCGAGTCCCCGCAGCGCGCGGGCTACGTCGATCGCCCGCTCCCACAGTTCGGAGTAGGTCCATCGGGTGACCCCGTCGGCTCCGTGCATCACGAGCGCTTCGCGATCGCCGTACAGCTCGGTCACCTCGTGCAGGAAACCGGGCAAGGTGAGTGCTCCGAGCCCGGGTTCGTCGCTCAGCGGTGGTCCCGACACGATCGAAACAGAGTCCACCGATTCTGCCTTCGTCTCAGTACTCATGGGTGACTTCCTGTTGTCTGCTCGGTGCCGCTAGAGCGGCAGCTCGACCTCGGCGAGGGAGGACACGAGGACGTTGCGTCCTGGTTTGTCAGCCGGAGCTTGACCTGGACGAGCGGTACGCCCCAGGTCGACATGGGTTCCTTGTCGACGATCTCGGCATCGAAGTACGTGACGTCGCCTTCGAAGGAGGGCCCGCGGAAATCCGATTTGATGTGGCGCACCATGCCGTCGAGGCCCGCCCAGTTGGCGAGGAAGTCGGTGCACCACGCGCCCATCGTGGCGCCGTATCCGTAGGCGCGCGCCATGCCGACTTCGCCGGCCTTCTCCTCGTCGATGTGTCCGCGCGAAGGGCCGACGTAGAGACCGTCACGTTTGCGCGGATCGATCTTGGCGCCTTCCTCGTCGAAGCCGAATCCTTCGACCCAGCCGGATCCTGGTAGACCCACGGATCTTCGATGCCTTCGGGCGCGACCCACTCGAATGTGCCCCAGATGTTGAAGAGGAACGCGCGGTACTCGGTGGTGAACGAAGCGATGGTGTGGGGTCCGAGGACACGTCGGGGCAGTGTGTCGCCGACCTTGACTTCGTCGAACCGAGGAGAGATCCCGGATCGGGTCGTCAGGAGCCATTCGTAGCGGAGGTTCTCGATCTCGAGCAGTTCGGCGTTGGTCCACTTCTTCTTTTCGCCGAGTTGGTTCTCGTACATGCCGCGCTTGGTGGCCTCGGCCGAGAGGTAGCGGATCGCGGTGGAACGCTCCTTGGCGACGAGGACACCGTTCTGATTCTTGTGGACGGTGTCGCCGCGCGAGAACATGGTGGGGCCGGCGAACTTCGTTTCCGTCACCTTGTAGTCGTGGAAGCGTCGCTCCTGGAACAGCTTGTCGCCCGGGCGGACCGGGCAGCCGTAGAACCACCATTCCTCGCCGCCGAAGATGAGATGACTCTCGGGGATGTATCCCACGCAGGCGGGGGCCGCGCCGTGGCCGTAATCCAGCCCCACCGCGATCGATTGGGGGGCAATGATGCCACCGAACCGGGAATTTCGCGCGAACTCGTGGTCCCAGTGGATCGGGTTCGGGTTGTCCATCGCCATGACCCATCGGCGGATGTCGGAGGTACTGCACGGATCCCACAGCTGTCCGCCACCGACGGGCTTGCCGACCCGATGGTCGACGTCGGACAGGTCGAGCTCTACGGGCTTGGTGTCTACGGGCTTCTTCGTCACATGCACTCCTGTTATCGATTGACGTCGACGACGATGCGGCCGCGCACCGTGCCGTCCATGAGCTGGTTCGCTGCGGTGATCGCCTCCTCCAGCGACACCTCCTGGGTGATTGTGTCGAGCGTGCTCGCTTCGAGATCGCGGGACAGGCGTGCCCACGCGGTGAGGCGCCGTTCGCGCGGTGCCATCACACTGTCGATCCCGAGCAGTGACACCCCGCGAAGGATGAAAGGCGCCACCGAGGCCGGGAAATCCATGCCCTGTGCCAGTCCGCACGCGGCCACGGCACCGCCGTAACGGGTCTGTGCGCACGCGTTGGCGAGGGTATGGCTGCCTGCGGTATCGACAACGCCTGCCCACCGCTCCTTCTGCATGGGCTTTCCGGCCGAGGAGAGTTCGGCGCGGTCGATGACGGTTGCGGCGCCCAGCTGCTGCAGGTATTCGGCCTCGGCTGTCTTACCGGTTGCAGCGGCCACTGTGAACCCGGCCTTCGTCAACAGAGCGATCGCGACGCTGCCGACACCACCCGTTGCGCCGGTGACCAGGATTTCGCCTGATCGGGGGTGACGCCGAAGTTCACCAGGGCATCCACACACAGGCTCGCCGTGTACCCGGCCGTGCCGATCGCCATCGCCTGCCGCGCAGTGAATGCCTCGGGCAGGGGGATCAGCCAGTCGCCCTTCAGTCGTGCCTTCTGGGCGAACCCGCCCCAGTGGGTCTCGCCGACGCCCCAGCCGTTGAGGACCACGCGGTCGCCGGCTTTCCACTCCGGGTGGGAGCTGTCGGAGACGACGCCCGCCGCATCGATGCCGGGGACCATCGGAAACGTGCGCACCACTGGGGATTTACCGGTGATGGCCAACGCGTCCTTGAAGTTCAACGTGGAATATTCCACGTCGACGGTGACGTCCCCTTCTGGGAGTGCCGATTCTTCGATGCTCGTGCGCGTCACCGTTTGGCCGGCTTCGCCCTTCTCGATCACTACTGCCGAAAACATCAGAAACCGATTTCCTTCCTCAGCCCACCCGCACGTACGGAGGTTGCGCTCGGTTCGCACGCTACTTCAATCATTACAAGGATGGCAATACTTGAATGTTGGTGCGCAAATGGTGATACTTCCTGTGATCGGCATCACGCCCGGGTGTCTCGACTATCCGGATCGTCGATTTCTGTACGCCGATTTCCGTTGCCGTACCTCGACCTCCGACTGTCCGCGGGTCCTGCCCTGAGACGACTCCATTCTTGTGAGAGGCATGATGTTTCGACACAGACGTGTACTGTCAGCAGCTGCAGGGGTATTTGCTGCCGTCCTTCTCCTGAGCTCGTGCGGCGACTCGGGTTCGGATGGCTCGAGCGCACCGAGTGAATCGGGAGACCCCGTCGCCGGAGGCACGCTCGAGGTCCTGCAGACCGGGGAACCTCGATCGCTCGATCCCGCAGCGTTGACCAATTACTGGGCATTCCAGCCCACACTCGGGAATGCGCTGTACGGCACCTTGATGGTCAACGACGTCGAGACCCTCGAGATCGAATACAAGATGGCCACCGAGTTCTCGACAACTGACGGCGGTAAGACGTTCACCCTGAAGTTGCAGCCCGACCTCGTCTTCACCGACGGCACACCGCTCGACGCTGCCGCCGTGAAGTACAACTGGATCGTCTGACGGATCCGACATTGGGATCCACGTCGGGGCGGTGGGCGTCGCAGATCGCCGAGACACGGGTCGAGGACCCGACCACGCTCGGTGTCACGATGAGATCCGAGAATCCGCACTACGCACAGGCGGTCGTGGGGAGTTCGCTGAACTGGATCGCATCCCCAGCAGCGCTCGAACAGGGACAGGCAGCATTCGACGAGAACCCCATCGGTGCAGGACCGTTCACCTTGGAATCGTGGGCACGTCAGGACGCTGTCACGCTGACCAAGAACCCGGACTACTGGGATGCGCCCAAACCGTACCTGGACAGCCTCACGATCCGTACCGTGAGCGACACCAACCAGCGCGTGAACGCGATGACCACCGGCGCAGCGGATCTCGCGTCGGAGACGAACTGGGAGAGCATCGACAAGCTCGAGAATGCGGGCCTGAACGCCGAAGTCGTCGCGACCGGTGGCGGTCAGTTCATGGGCATGAACTTCCGGCGTGCACCGTTCGACGACGAGCGTGCACGTCGGGCTGTGGCACTCGCCGTCGACCTCGAGGCGATCAACACCGCGGTCTACAACGGCATGGGTGAGATTCCGGAAACGCTCTTCGCGGAGAGTTCGCCGTTCTTCTCCGACGTTCCTCTCAAGGAGACCGACCCCGAGACCGCACAGAAACTGTTCGACGAACTCGCCGCCGAAGGCAAGCCGGTGTCGTTCTCGTTCCTGTCGTACCCGACCACCGAGAGCAGGACTCGGTGAGGCCTTGCAGGCGCAGCTCAGTGCATTCGAGAACGTCGAGGTGAGGGTCGACGTGGTCGACTACCCGCAAGCGGTGGCTCGGACGGGGTCCCATGATTTCGACATGCTGATTTCCTCGGCCGTCATCCAGGATCCCGACTCCCCGTTGTGGTTGGCTTTCCACAGTGCCTCCTCCGGCAACAACGTGGGGGTGTCCGATCCCGAGCTCGATGCCGCGCTCGACGCCGGCCGCATCTCGGAGAGTGTGGACGAGCGCAAACCCGCATACAACACAGTGCAGGAGCGTCTGGCCGAACTCGTCCCGGGCATCTGGTACTACCGCGCCGTTCCCGGCGTGGTGTGGGCCGACAACGTGCATGGCGTCGAGGTGTATGCGCTCGGATCGCCGTTGCCCGAGGAAATCTGGGTCACCGAATAGGCCCGACCGCGAATCTCGGAAGTTCCTGCTGCGGGTAGCAGTCCGGACGGGGTGGTACCCGCAGCAGGCCGGAACTACGACAGGAGTGCAAGGTGCCAGTGAGTCGACCGCATGTGCTGCCGAGCCGCAGTGCACGGCGAGGGATTTCTCGACCGTTGCTTGTAGCCGTCGCGTCGGTCCTGGTGGCCGCCGGGTGCGGCGGCGGGGGTTCGTCCGGCGGTGGAGGAGCAGGTTCCGACACTCCCGTACCCGGCGGTGAGCTGGTGATGGCCATCAATGTCGAGGGCAAGACGATGGATCCGGTGTGGTGCGCCACCAACGCATTCGAACGATGCGCGCCCGTGTTCGGAACCCTCCTGCGCTACGACGTCGAGAACGAGCAGTTCGTGCCCTCGATGGCGTCGTCGTTCGAATCCGAGGACGGCCGGACCTGGACCCTGAAGCTGCGGGAGGGCGTCCGGTTCAGCGACGGCACCCCGTTCGACGCGGACGCTGTCGTCGTCAATTGGGATCGCATCAAGGATCCTGCGAACCTCTCACCGTCCGCGCTGGTCGCGGCTCCGCTCACGTGGCGGGTCGTCGACCCGCTCACCGTCGAGGTCGTCGCGGAACAGACCGACTTCCAGCTGCCCTGGGCGTTGGCACAGGGCCTGGGCATGATCGGATCGCCGACCGCGATCGCGCAACTCGGTCCCGATTTCGGGAACGCGCCGATCGGTGCGGGCCCCTTCACTCTGGACGCGTGGATCCGCAACTCCGAAGCCACCTATACGGCCAACCCGAATTACTGGGACGAGGGGCCCCGTATCTCGACAGCTACGTCCTCCAGGTCATCGGCCAGGACGACCAGCGTCTGAATGCGTTGCGGGCCGGTGAGATCGACATCGACTGGTCGCTGCTCGCCAAGGACGCCAAGGCGATCGAGGCGGAGGGTTATACGGTCCACAGCCTCCCGCTCGTCGGCGGAACCGGTCTCAACTTCAACCTCGAAGACCCCGACCTGAAGGACCCGCAGCTGCGCCTCGCTATCCTGAAGACATTCGACAGCGCCCAGATCAACAGCGCCGTGTACCCGGGCGACGAAACGGTCGACGCGTTCCTCTACCCCGACAGTCCCTACCGGGACGACTCGCTCGGAAAGTTCCCCGAGAAGGACGTCGAAGGCGCGCAGAAGCTGTTCGACGAGTATCTGGACCGGACCGGCAAGTCCGATCTGACCTTGCGTCTGAGCACCTTCGCGGGTCTGCCCGCACTCGAACAGGTGGCGCAGATCCTGCAGTCGCAGGCGCAGCAGATCGACGGACTCACCATCCAGATCGACGCCATGGACTACGCCACGCTCGAAGGCGCCCTCAACGCGGGTGACTTCCAACTCGGCGTCGCGGCGGCCCTGTCGCAGAACATGGACGGGATCTACGAGCGGTTCCACTCCAACGGCACACGCAATATCACCGGCTACTCGAATCCGGAGGTGGACGAAGCATTCGAGACGAGCCGGGCGTCGCAGGACCCGCAGGTGGTCTCAGCGGCCTACGAGGTGATCAACGGGGAGATCTCCAACGACGCACCGTTGCGGAACTGGCGATACCAGACCGGATACCTCTTCACCCAGGACTACGTGAAGGACCTGATCATCACGGGTACGCCGAGCGGAGCAGGCGTCTACCTGGATGAAGCATGGATCGACAAGTAACAGGGGGAGCCGGTAGCGGGCGACGAGAGACGAAGAGGTGATCGAAGCGTGGTCGGATCCTCGATCAAGCGAAGCGCGGTGTCCGTCGGGAATTTCCTCCTGCTGGTCTCCATGGTCAGCGTGGCGGTGTTCCTCCTTCTGGAGTTGATTCCCGGCGACCCCGTCGACGCACTGGTGCCACCGGGCGCGTCCGACGAGATGCGCGAGCTCGCCCGCGAGAGCTACGGACTGTCGGATCCACTCGTGGAGCGGTACTTCTCGTGGATCGGCGGAGTCCTCCAGGGCGACTTCGGGCGCTCGTTCACCACGCAGACACCGGTGCTGACGTCGCTCGCAGAACGAGCACCGGTATCTCTGGAACTCGCGATCCTGTCGATGGTGGTGGCCCTCGCGATTTCGCTGCCCATCGGTGTCTGGTCGGCGTACCGCCCCGGCGGCCGCGTCGACAGGATTGCGACAGCACTGACGTCGGCCACGCTCGCCATACCGTCGTTCGCGCTGGGAGTACTGCTCGTCTTCGTGTTCGGCGTGCTGCTCGGGTGGCTCCCGACCCTCGGATGGACGCCGTTCTCCGAGGACCCGATCGAGCACATCCGGTATCTCGTACTGCCCGTCATGACCTTGGCTGCGGGTGAATGCGTGTTGTTCACCCGCCTGCTCAAAGGCGACATGATGGCGACTCTCCAGCAGGATCACGTGCTCTCGGCGCGGGCACGCGGGCTGCCCACCTGGCGCATCCTGACCCGGCACTCGCTGCGACAATCCTCGTTCTCCCTGATCACCGTGTCCGGCGTGGTGATCGGCCGGCTCATCGGTGGAACGGTCATCGTCGAACTGATCTTCTCCCTACCGGGAATGGGCACGCTGGTGGTCAACTCGATCCTCTCTCGCGACTTCATCGTCGTTCAGGCGGTGGTTCTGCTCAGTGCGCTGCTCTACCTGCTGATCAACACCGTTGTCGATGTCGCCTACCCGTGGCTCGACCCGCGCGTGCGGAAAGTGAGTGGATCGTGACAGACCTCGTCCGGAAGGACCACGACATCGGAACACCCGAACAGGTGGCTGCGATCGGTATGACCGCCGCCGCGGTTCCGGCCGCGGTGAAACCGTCTCGCCGACACCGGCGACGCGACTACGGTGCGTTGCTCGGCGCCGTCTGGATAGGACTCGTCGTCCTCGCGGCCCTGACCGCGCAGTGGCTACCACTGCCCGACCCCAACGAGATCACCGACGAGTTCAGCGCGACCCCGGGGTGGGGAGCGCACCCGCTCGGGACGGACTCGCTGGGCCGCGACACCCTTTCGCGATGCATCTACGGCGCGCGGGTGTCGATGACGGTGGCCATCGTCGGTACGACCGTGGCGATGGTCATTGGGGTCACGGCGGGGATGGTCGCCGGATACGTCCGAGGCCCGCTGGACCGGGTCATCTCACTCGTCATCAACTTCCTGCTCTCGTTTCCGGCACTGATCTTCCTCATCGCACTGGTGGCCGCGCTCGGTCCGAGTCTGTCGACGCTGGTGCTCGGCCTCGCACTGCTCGGTATCCCCAACTTCGCGCGTGTCGCGCGGGCAAACACGATCGCGTTCTCCGAACGTGAATTCGTCACGGCTGCAAGCACTCGGAGCGGGAACATGGAGGGTGCTTACTCGGGAGCTGCTCGCGAATGTGATGTTGCCCGTCATGTCGCTCGCGCTCGTGGTGATGGCGACACTCGTCGTCGCGAGGGCAGCTTGAGCTTCCTCGGGCTCGGGGTTCCCCCACCCACGCCGAGCTGGGGCGGGATGCTCGCGGCCGGCCGCGAATCCCTGCGGGAATACCCGCATCTCGTGCTGATCCCCATGCTGTTCTTCTTCCTCACCGTGTACTCGTTCAACAAGCTGGGCGACTGGGTGCGCGGCCGAGTCGGCAAGGAGTCGTCCGTATGAGTGGTGTCGAGAGTCTCGAGAAGGAAGCCGAGAGGTCGGAGGCTGCCGCGCAGAAGGCGTCGCTGTTGGAGGTGCGTGATCTTCGCGTCTGGTTCGATACGCCACGCGGCCTGGTCCGTGCGGTCGACGGCGTCGATCTGACGGTCGATGCCGGACGAACACTCGGCATCGTCGGGGAATCCGGCTCGGGAAAGTCCGTATTGTCACGGGCGATCATGAAGATTCTCGCGCCCAGCGCTCAGGTGCGGCCGGGCAGTGAGATCCGCTTCAACGGTGTGGATCTGGCGACCGTGTCGCCGAAGAAGAACAAGCATCTGTGGGGCGTCGATCTGTCGATGGTGTTCCAGGACCCCATGACCTCCCTCACTCCGGTCATGACGATCGGGCAGCAACTCACCGAAACCCTCCGATTCCACCTGAACCTCGACCGAGCGCAGGCGAAGGCCGAAGCGATCCGATTGCTGACGCTGGTGGGGATACCCGAACCGGCAAGCCGGTTCGCTCAACATCCGCACCACCTGTCCGGTGGCATGCGGCAACGTGTCACGATCGCGCTGGCGATCGCGTGCTCTCCGACGCTGCTCATCGCCGATGAACCGACCACTGCTCTCGATGTCACGGTGCAGCAGCAGATTCTCGATCTTCTCCAAGGTCTGCAGCAGAAATCGAATATGGGGATGATCCTGATCACCCACGACCTCGGTGTCGTGGCAGGGCGTGCTGATTCGATCGCCGTGATGTACGCGGGCAGAATCGTGGAAACAGGGCCGACGCGGCAACTCTTCGCACACATGCGACATCCGTACACCCGGGCCTGATCGAGGCGATTCCGCGGCTCGCCCACCCGAGTCACACCTACCTGCCCTCGATTCCGGGGCGTCCACCCACGATCGTCGATCCTCCACCCGGATGCAGTTTCGCGCCGAGATGCCCGTCGGCGCAATCCCGATGCCTGATCGAATCTCCGGTGCTCGTCGCCTCGCCCGATTCGCGAGCGCATTCCGCGGCGTGCTTTTTCCCGCTCGGGACTCCGTCGGGGGAGAGAGCCCGCGCAACGAACGTCGCCGCGGGTGTCACCGCGGCGGGCACACTCGTCGACTCGAGGGACGTGAACTGATGGCAGGCAGTGGACTGGCGCACTTGCGCGACGACGACGATGTGGTGTTGAGCGTCCGGAATCTCACGGTGGAGTACGCCGGACGGGGGAGTGAGCGGGTCTTCGCCGTATCGGATGTGAGCCTGGACGCCAGGCGAGGAGAAACGATCGGTCTCGTCGGCGAATCCGGATGCGGAAAGTCGAGCGTCGCCAAGGCGATCATGCAATTACCTGCGCCCACAGCGGGATCGGTGGTCGTCGACGGATCGAACATCGTCGGGCTCCGCGCATCCGCATTGCGCGGACACCGGCGGACACTGCAGATGATCTTCCAGGACCCGATCTCCTCTCTGAATCCTCTGCGCAAGGTCAAGGACATCATTGCGGAGGGACTGAGGATCCAGGGAGGCGTGAGCAAGGCCGACGTCGACAAGCGGACCAGAGACATGATCGAACGGGTCGGGCTCGATCCCGATACCGCCCCGGATCGTCGACCGCACGAGTTCTCCGGTGGTCAGTGCCAGCGGATCTCGATCGCTCGCGCGATGATCCTGGATCCGGAGATCGTGATCTGCGACGAACCGGTGTCGGCGCTCGACGTCTCGGTACAGGCGCAGATCATCAACCTGCTCGAAGAGATGAAACAGCGCTACCGGCTCACCATGGTGTTCATCGCGCACGACCTGGCGGTGGTGAAGAACGTGAGCGACCGCGTGGTCGTCATGTATCTCGGAAAGGTCTGTGAGGTCGCCGGTTCCGACGACCTGTTCACGTCCCCCGTGCATCCCTACACTCGTGCGCTGATCGACTCGATTCCGGATCCGGATCCCGATGCGCAGGTGCCGTCGGCCGTCCTGAGCGGCGACCTGCCGTCTCCGTTGAATCCGCCGAGCGGATGCCGGTTCCGCACCAGTGCCCGGCCGCGCAGGAGCAGTGCGCGGCCGAAGAACCGGAGATCCGTGAGCTGCGACCGGGACATTTCGCGGCATGCCACTTCCCAGTCGGGGTGGGGTGAGTTCCCCGGCGCGGCTATCGCGCCGTCCAGCCGCCGTCGACAACGACGGTCTGGCCCGTGACATAGCTTCCTGAGTCGCCGGCCAGCCATACGACGGCACCGACGATGTCGTCGGGCGTGCCCTCTTTCGGGAGCGGGGTGTTGCGGCGCAGGTACTCGGTCGCGCGTTCGCTTTCGTAGAGGGGGCCCGTGATCTCGCTGCGGAAGAACCCCGGCGCGACGGTATTGACGCGGATCGAGTGCCGGGCCCACTGCACGGCCAGTTCCGAGGTGAGGCCGGACAGTCCGAGTTTGCTTGCCGCATAGGATGCCTGAGGGATTCCGGGGACACCCACGCGTCCACTGATCGACGAGATGTGGATGATCGAGCCTCGACCGACCGCGCGCATGTGCGGGAACACGTCCTGGGCGAGGCGGAACGGCGCGAGCAGATTGAGGTCCATGGTGCGCCGGATCGCGTCGAGCGGTTCGTCCTCGGCGCGCTCCTCGGTGAACATGCTGCCCGCGCCGTTGATCAGGATCTCCGGTGGGCCGAGCAGTTCGACCACGGCCGGTACGACGGTGCCGACCTGATCGACATCCGACAGGTCGCACGCGACCGCGACGCCTCCGATCCGCTCGGCGAGCTCTTCGAGGCGATCTTTTCGCCGGGCTACCACGCAACCCGCGCGCCGAGCGACGCGAGAGTCTCGGCCACCGTGGCGCCGAGACCCGACGACGCACCGGTGACGATCGCAACCCGGCCTTCGAGGCCGAACATTCGTGCGGCGGTATCTCGGTTCAACGCCACAGGGAGTCTCCTTGGGTAGGGTGCATGACGAATTCTTGCAGAGACAGGGGCCGAGGGCGGACCCTTCAGATCGCGCCGGAACGACGGTGCGCGTCGATCAGCTCGGGAAGTCCGGCGCGCTGGATCTTGCCCATCGCGTTGACGGGCAGGGCGTCGACCCTGGTCCAGACCTCCGGAACCTTGTACGGCGAGAGTTCGCGCCGGCAGAGTTCGGTAAGTGCATCGAAATCGGGTTGCTCGACCGGGCTTTCGATCACCGCGGCGACCCGTTGCCCGAGCCGATCATCGGGGACCGGATATACGGCGACCTTGGTGACGTCGGGGTGGTTCCCGATGACTCGCTCGACCTCGAGTGGGTACACGTTGGCGCTGCCCCGGATGATGACGAGTTTCTTGCGGTCCAACACCGTCAGGCTGCCGTGCTCGTCGACGGTTCCGATATCGCCGGTGGCAACGGGTCCGGGCTCCGCCGGACGAACTGCACCGTCCTCGAGATATCCGAGCATCGGTGTCCACACGTGCGCCCACGGACCGCTGCTCGCCGCGGTCAGCCGCAGTTCACCTAGTTCACCCGGGGCGAGACGTCGACCCGCGTCGTCGTAGGCGGCGACATCGAGGTGCGGTAGGACTGTTCCGCTGGAGCGTGGCTGCCACTCGTCACCGACGGGATCGATCGACACGACGGTGGGTGCCTCGGTCAGGCCGTAGGTGACGCGGGGGTTCAGGTGGTGTGCGTCGGCGAACGCTCGGCGCAACGCATCGGGAGTGTCGCTGCCGCCGCTCCAGACCTCCTTCAGGGAGCCGAGGTCGAGGTCGGGACGCGCGACGAGATCGTAGATCTGAGCGGGAGCACCGTTCCACACTGTGACCTTCCTCGTGGTGATCCATTCGGAGACGCCTCGAGATCGCGTCGGTTCATCACCACTGCGCATCCGCCGGCCTGCGCAGTGAGCAGTGTGGACAGCACCATGAGGTTGAGGATCGTGAACGGGAAGCTGTCGCCTTTGCGCAGATCCGGGCCGTACCCGCGGGTGGCGACCAGGACCGCGCCCGGAAGCAGGAGATTGCGCTGGCTGTGGACCACTGCCTTGGGCTTGCCGGAAGTGCCACTCGTGAACGCGATTCCGGCGGGTGCATCGACGTCCAGGTCGAGCGCGGGCGCATCGTTCCCGCGGGCGAGCACTTCGTCCCACCTGTCCGGTTCTACTCGGCCCGGAGTGGTGAGCTTGCAGTGTTCACCGGCGAGGGCAACCGTCGGTGTGCAGAGGTCGTGGAGGTATTGCTGCTCGGTGGTGGGGAGGGCTTCGCCGATGCCGGCCCAGACGGCTCCGATTCGTTGTGTGCCGTGGAAGGCCGCGACGATGTCCAGATCGTTGGGGAGGCATGCTGCGACCCGGTCTCCGGGGCGCACCCCGAGCGACCACAGGCACCGGCGGCCCGGCGGGCCTGGTCGTCGAGATCCGAGTACGACCAGATGCCCGAGGCGGCTTCGACTGCGGGCGCATTCGGGCGCTCCGCGAGCGCCGCATCGAGAACTCTGTCGATCGTTCCCGGGATGGCATTGTTTTCGTCCACCCACCAGTCATACCACTATCCTTGTAAAGATTCATCTGATAGTTTGGCGCCCACCCGGACGGATGCACATCCGGGACTTCCGACCCGACGCCGCGAGGTTCTGTCCATGAAACACCCAGGTCCCTTGTCCGGAGTGCGTGTCGTCGATCTGACGGCGATGGTGATGGGTCCCTACTGCACCCAGATCATGGCCGACATGGGAGCCGACGTCGTCAAGATCGAACCGCCCGCCGGCGACAACACCCGGTATATCTCGGTAGGACCGGAACCGGGCATGGGCGGTGTGTTCGTCAATGTCAACCGGGGTAAACGCAGCGTCGTCCTCGATCTTCGATCCGAGGAGGGTGCCGCGACCTGCGCGGACTCATCGCCGACGCCGACGTGTTCATCCACTCGATGCGCGCTACCGCGATCGCCCACCTCGGATTCGGGTACGACGAGGTCGCGGCGCTGAATCCCTCCATCGTGTACACGAATTGCTACGGGTACGGCCGCGGCGGTCCAGACTCGAATCTCACCGCATACGACGACACCATCCAGGCGGAATGCGGACTGCCGTCCGTGCAGGAGCAGTTGACGGGCGAATCCGGCTATGTCGGCACCATCATCGCGGACAAGGTGGCCGGACTGACCGCCCTGTACGCCACCATGATGGCGCTGTTCCATCGTGAACGGACGGGGGAGGGGCAAGAGGTCGAGGTCGCGATGTTCGAGACCATGGCGGCCTTCATGCTCGTCGAACACGGCAACGGGGCGATGTTCACGCCGCCGTTGGGCCCCGCGGTGTATCCCCGCGTGGTGGCGCCCAACCGGAAGCCGTACCGCACCAAGGACGGTCGGATCGCGGCGCTCGTCTACAACGACAAACAATGGACCGCGTTCGTCGAGGCCGTGAAACCACATTGGCCGGAGAACATTTCGCGACGCTCGCTCAGCGTGCCGCACGCATCGACGAGGTCTACCGGCTGCTCGGCGACACCTTCCTCGAACGCACGACACAGGAGTGGCTCGATCTCCTTCGCTCCCATGACATCCCGGCGGCACCCGTCCGAACGCTCGACGAGCTGTTCGATAACCCGCACCTCGAGGAAGTCGGCTTCTTCGAGGATGTCGAATCGCCTTACGGCACGGTCCGATTCCCTGGGCCCCCGGCCTGGTTCTCGCGCACACCCGGACGCATCTCGGGGCCCGCGCCCAGGCTCGGGGCGAACACCGACGAGAT
>BBEG01000060.1 GCA_001312645.1 Rhodococcus sp. JCM 9791 | reverse complement strand
GCCAGGGAACGGAGCGGGTCGCTGCGCTCCCCGCCAGGGAGCCGCTGCGCGGCTCGCGCGTGGTCCAGTCACGTTGCCGTCACCCGCGTCGCTGCGCTCCGTTAGAACCCGAAAATACCACCTCATCAGAGTTTTTCATCGTCACCACCCGAGCAGCACCAGCACCCACCGAGGGGACGGGACGCGCTGCGCGCGCCGCACCCATCACCACTCCGTCGCCCTCAACCCGTCCCGATGCCATGCACTCATCATACCCCCCAACCCCGACAAGCACCGAGGACTCCTCGTAACCCGAAATCACGAAATTGGTAATTAACAACCTGATACGGCAACAACACCGACACACACCGCGCAAACACTACCAAATCAACCGTGCAATATCGTAATACGCAAACACGTTGCAGCACAACATATTTCAAAAACGGGCAAATCGGGCATCGGTACCCCCTCAAGCGCACCGAACACCACCCGATCGCGGCAACAGATCTGCCGGCACCCCACCCCACCCACACCCCGGGACATACCAACACCCCAGCTCAAAGCCCCCCAAACCGAACACCCCACCGCACCGTCATGTGAATCAGCTCCTGAGTCGCGGAGGAATGAATGACGGGAGCCGTTCCCGTCCTCGTCACGGACAGGAACACCCATGAAGCACACCGCACTTCTCCTCGACCTCGCACGACTCACCGCAGAGATCACCAGCGAGATCCTCGCTTACACCGGCCTCACCGACGCCGCCACCATCACCTGCGCCATCGCACTCGTACTCGACGTCCTCCTCCTCCGCATCACCTGGCCCCACGACGAAGAGGAAACCGACGACAGCGACAACGGCCAGGACGACAACGAAGACTGACAACCTCACCACGGGACATACCATCACCCCAGTCAAGACCCTCTATAGGTCTTGCCTACTAACCACGTGCACAGCCGACAGGAACACCGTGACCAAACTGCATGTCATTCTGATCGCAATCGTCATCCTCTTTGCCAGCGTGGCGATACCTACTGGCGTCGCCCTGGCATGGAACGGATTGGGCAGCCTCGACGAGGGGTGGTATGGCGCCATCGGTTCCTGGGCCGGGGCAATTGCAAGCACCTCAGCGATCGCCTGGGCCCTTTATCTCTTCTACCGGGATCAAAGGGCTGCGACGACCGAAGCCGAAAACGAGCGGGGTATCGCGCAGGGGGATGCAGACGACGTCCGCGTGCAGTTTGATGCAACCCCCGGCCTGAGGTCGTTCGGTGGAAAGTGGACCCTCGATTGTGTACACCTCACGGTCACGAACGAATCCATGCAACCCATCTATATCCGCAGATTCGACGCTGTCGCTGCCGATTCCGAGCATCCGTTCGGGGAAGGAAAGACGCGCGAAAAGCGACTACTTGGGACAGGAGAAACGACAGCCATCCGCTTCACACTTAATCCATCCCAGCCACTCGGCCCGTCCCCGCTAGAACCCTCCGACGTTGATTCTCTCGGTCATGGAGAAGTCGAGTTCCAACAGGGCCTGTACTACTGGACGAAGACCACACGCGACGCGACAGCCAAGTCCATCGGTTCCAGAGCCAAGGCTCAGAACCCCACCGACGGCCCCTCCGACCACTAGGTCCGCGCGACAATCACGCGGGACGTGTCATCAGTGCAGGTCAAGGGGCGCATAGGATCGTCGCGTGCGAGAGCAGCGAAGCGACACCAACGTGGCTATCACGAAGCCCGCCCTGGATCGACTCTCCGAAATTGACTGGGCGCTCGGCCACAAGTCGCGCGACCAGACCTCTCGCTACCTGCTCCGGAAGTACATCGAGCGCAACGCACCCCTGCCGGCGGCGGATCGGCTCACCCACGTCTCCACCGTCATGCGCCATCCGCTACCGCCCCTGCCGGATGAAGACCCTGTCGACCCCATTCGCCGCCTTCGCCTGCGAATTACGCCGTCCGACTCGACACAAGCCCGCGACCTGGCTTTTCGCCTCCCCGGCCAGGCAAAGACCCGCGGGCACACCGACTACCAGTCACGACTGCTCACCGACGCCGTGATGACGTCGATCGCCGTCGAGTGTCATGAACTCGGCCTGGACCCGATCACCGATCACGTGCTTGCGGGTGTCTGCCCGCTGCTTCGGCACCAGGCCGCCCTCGGCCTGTGGAGACTGGTCGTCGACGCGACCAGGACCGGTGCGGAAAGAGCCATCCTCAGCGAAGCGGAAGCCTCCAGGGTGGACCGCGAGGTGCGCACAGCGCGATCCGAGGGGTCCATCGAACTGGCACCGAAATACGTGGAAGACGTGGCCGCCCTCCTCGAGATGAACAATCTCGACGACGAAGCCGTGTGGCACCACGATCACCGATTTCTGCACGCGCAGTTCCTCGCCGCCCGCGTCCTCTCGACATCCTCGAGGTGCAATCCGAAACGCTGGGAACAGGCTCTGTACGACCAGGAGGGCGAGGACTGGCACCAGTTGCGTGCCGACGCCATCGAGCTGGGACCGAGGCCCCGAGGCATGCGACGCCGCACGGGCCGGCCCCGCCCAGGGGCCGTCGGGATCAGCTTCGAGGGCCGCGGCGGCGGAGCCGTATGGCGAGCACAACGCATCCTGGCGCTACCTGCGATCGTCGACTGGCTCAGCACCTCGGCAGCCTCCACCAGCGAGCGGACATGGATTGTCCATCCTCCGGGCTGGCAACTCGCGCTGCCCGAGGGCTGGAACCCGGCCTTTCCCCGAGACCTGCTTCAAGAAGGGTGGGTCGAGCACATCGCCGCACGCCGCGTGCTCTACTTCGATCTCGACCAGGAACGGCCCCCCGGTGCACAGGCCTCTGGATCTCGCGTGCACATGGTCTGGCCCACCGTCGACGACGAGCACGGGGAACCGGTTCCTGTTGCCGGACTTCAGACCGTCCTCGCAGCACTGCTCGAGCACATCCGAGACCCGCGCAAGGTCGCCGAGATCCTGCTTCTGGAACTGTACCCAGGCCCTGCGACTGCCGGCCGAACACGACCCGACCGCGCGGTGGTCACGCCACAGGACACCGACGACTTCTCCCACGCAAACGTCTGGCCTCCCATCTCGGCAGAGCAATCGGAGGGCTGTATCCCCTCGGCCTCGTCTACGTCAGCTGACGAGCGATCGACCCCGGCTCCCCGGCCCCCCGCAGACGTGCCACCGCTGCCGGACTTCACCCGCACACCGCGGTCGAACGTAGCGAAGCACGGCGCTCGACCTGACGACGCGCCCGATGCTCGGACCGCGGAACTGGACTGGTATCACCAGTGGCAGGACTCGACCACTAAGACGTTTCGTCCGATGCCGGTGTTCGTTCCCGTCGAAACGGCCCAGCGGCTCGGCTTCATCGACGATGAACACGCCCAGCAACTGATCGAGGACGCCCAGTCGCGAACCAAGACCAGGATGACCTCGGCCCTCCGCGAGGCCTCACGCACGTGTCAACCGGCCGAGCAGGCTGCGCTCCAGAAGGCGACGAACGATCCTGCCCGGTTTTCCACGCTGGCCCGAAAACTGGGCGTCGACTTCTACCCGGTGTCCGCAGCGTGGTGTTGGTACGTCCCTTCCCTGTCCGACCAAGTCGAGACCGACCCCGATCGCCTCCACTGGCTCGCCACTCACCTGATCAAGGTCTACACCCGAGAGCTTGACCGCGACATGGAGCAAGCCGTCCGCGCCGCCGCGCGCCAGTTCGCGCACCTCCACCGCCCGTGATCTTGCTGGAGATTGTGCCACCGACGATAGTTCGCCTCGAAAATCAGGCTGTTTTCTGAGGTCAGGCGCCATTTCTCCCGCCGGACAGAGCGCGGGACCGACGAGTGGCCGGACGACAGGAAACCCGAGTGAGTACAGACCAGAACAACGAAGCCGCATCGCACGGATCGGACCGAGAACGTGGACGTGGACGTGGACGTGAGGCGGATTCCGCATCGAAGACCCGTCGCATCCGCGCGCTGACGGACGGATTGCTCGCCGGCATCGGCGGCCGGCTCCTGTGGGAAGGCATGAAGTGGGCAGGCGAACAGCTCCTCGCTGACCGCCCCATGCCGGCCGCAGACGGTCTGTTAGAACCCGCTGACTCGCCCGCTCCCGCCCCATCCGACATCCAACGGATCGGGGCGGGGCGGCAGCCAGTTACCCCGACAGAAACGCGCAGGTTCGCAACGTCCTACGACCTTGTGAACCCTGGTTTCTTCGGCATCTTGGCGTGGACCTCTCGCATAGCTGTGAACATCAGGCTCCGGTCATGGCCGCCACAGTCCAGCCACCGCGTGGTTCCCCACGCAAGCGCACCGGCCGCGACCTCGATCATTTCGGTGATGTAGACCGGGTCCGGCACCGACATCGTCCGGAAGTGCCCCGGCTGGTACTCCCGAGTCGGTCGAAGGTCGAAGCCCTCGATACCGAACCAGTTCTGACCGTGCCCGGCTCCACTGGCGGCCTTCCAGAGGTACGCCCACTCGTTCGCGTCCTTGCCGACCACAGTGGCTGCGTTGCACACCAATTTCTCGTATCCCGGCGGCCTGTCGGTCGGCGTAACCTCGAAAGGAAGTCCGGCAGCACGTTCCTTCAACTTCGTGATCCGTTCCTCGATCCGGCTGGCATCGCTCCCGCGCGCCTCCAGTGCTTGCTTGTGCAGGGTGAAGTCGTGGTGCATCAGCCGGACATGCCGTTTCACACACTCCTCGAACGTCCCGTTCGGAACGTCGAGCAACCAGATGGCGTGTGCCGCTGCCTCAAGCCCGGACCTGGCCAGCAGCAGATACGGGCGCATCCGCACCCTGTTGACCGCATCCGAGGCAAAATCGTATGGCGCCACCAGATCCGCCCACATGCACAGACTCTCGGTCGCCGCGAGCAGATAGCTGCGCGCCCACACCGAGATTTTCTCCCAGTGGTAGATCGCGTCGGCCTGATCCAGCTGGCTGCCCGGCGTCGGATCAACAGTCCGGTTCAGCACCATCTCGCACGACCGAACCCGGTACGTGTTCGCGGCCCACTGCCGAAGCTGATCCGCCGGCACCAGCAGCTGCGCATCGGACATCTGCCCGTCATCCTGAACCCCCACGCGCTCCAACTCCCGACTTCGAGGTAGACCGCGAACAATATCGGTGGCCACCGACATCCGGACCCGACTCCGCCGTCGATCAACCCTCCCATATCAGCGCCTCTGACCTGGATTGACGACATGTCCCCTGGACCCGCGCCACAACGTCCAGAGTTGGGTTTGGGGTCTGTCCGCTGACAGAAAAGAACGACACGGAGCAGTGACGTGACCCCGGCGGTTCGCTGACTCGATCGGACAACGCGAGGTGGAGATTCGTCGAGTTCACCCGGTCGGCAGCTGCCGAAGGATGGCTGCTGCTGACGGGGGTCCGATTCCGGCACGGCGGGGGCCTCCGCGGGAACGGTGACGATCGTGGCGGCCTGCTCGAAACCCATAGGAAAATGCCGGGTACAGGGAACCATCCCTACTCCGGCATTCACCGTCCCGAGATCGACCATCCGGCGGGACGTGCCATCTATGCAGTTCAGAGCCTATTCTTCGGTAGTTCGTCGTACGCATCGAGCATCCCGGTCACCGCGTCCGCGACATCACCGAACGCATGCTCGATAGATTCGACTTCCGCTGCGGCAGCAGACAGTCGACTCATTCGCTCGGCGTCGCGGCGCGCGCGCAGCTCGCGCATCGCCTCCAACTCGGCACGGCGCACAGGCGCGGTCAATTCCATGTCCAGAGCCTCGACACGGCCAACCAAGCTGGTCAGACGATCTGCCCCGGCCACCAGATGCGTCAAGCACCCGTCCAAAGCGGCGCGGGCCCGCTCGATCTGCTCGCGATACTCCAACCCCGCCGGTGCAGCGTCGAGAACGTCGTGAAGCCGTGTGCCGGTCTCGAGATGCTGGGCGAGATCCCACAACGCCACGTCGAGGTCTACCTCAGCCAGCCAGCCCTCTCGGTAGGCGAGGGATTCACCGATGATGTCGGCCGCGTTGACCGCCCGGCGGAAGGCATCGGCGAACTCCTGCGGTGCAGCAGTCAGCGTCTCCCGCGTCACCGCGCCGCGCTTGATCGCACGCCTGCGCGCGAAGGCCAGGATCAGGCGGCCCGCAATGAACACCATCGCGCCACAGAACAGGATGAAAGACGCCCTCCCCATCGCCGCGCCGGACGAATGCTCATCCGCTGCGGTGATGATGACCGACAGCAGGCCCACTGCCGCCACGCACAACCCGGCCACTGTCACCGCCGCACCGATCCACCGCACCGAACGCAGCCGTACCCCGCGCGCGGACGGACCGAGGATCACCACGTCCTGAAGCTCTAGGATGCGGTCGTCGACGTTCTTGCGGCGGTTCCTCCGCCACAATGACGGTGCATTGTCGTCCCTGCTGAAATTCATGATCTTCCTGTTCGGCCTATGCCCGGTCACCGGACGCGTAACGGTCGAACAGGACATCGCTCCCACGTCGCCGACTGTGACATGCCCGCCGGGCGCCGACGGACTGCTTGCAGTCCTACTCGCGGGGCCCAGAGCACCGTGTTGCCATCGAATCCCATGCCACCGCTCGATGAGCATCCGGACGCCGAATCACCGACCGTCGCCCCGGCGGTGGAAGTACTCCAACCACCGCTCGACACCGTCAAGGGCGGCGGCGCGCGACTCACAGAGCCCCACGGAATCTCCTGAATTCCGTGAAGGCGAACGCATGCACGAGGACTACCTGCTTGCAGGCAGTCCTAGCCTGTCGAAGAACGCACGATTACGTTCCGTGGCCCCATTTACTAGACCATCGAAGCTGATGACCTCGATGTACACCCGCCGCGCATCGTTGAACCCAAAATACGCGAGGCCGTCCTGGGTCGGACGCAGACTCGCGAGCTCGCAACGGTCGATCATCTTGGGAGTCAGATCAGCGATTATGTAGCAGAACGCTGGCGCCTGCTCCGACTTCGGAATCGGTCGGCCATCGCTAGTCTTGGCGCCGCCTTCGCGAATCTGCTTCACGTAGCCGAGGCACTGGTCGATCGGATTGTTGTCCTCGGAGGCGTCGGTCCGCATGGGGCGCTTGATCTCGACGACGACGATCGAACTGAGCGGGACGCTCTGGCGCTCAGCTGCGAGCACAGCGCGGCCGGCGAGCCGCGTGGCGATGATGTCCGGTTCCTTCGTCGACTTCGAGTCGGTGATGGGCATGCTGTTGAACGTCTTGTCCGACGCGAGATAGTCGTGGAAGGCCAATCTCTCGTCGATGATCCACAGGTTCGAGGCGTCCGTACCGATCTCGTTCGAGTCTTTCCGCATCGGGATCAGCAGATTGTGGATCTCATCCTCGCGGCAGTACTTGCCCTCGTCGTTCGAGCGGATGAGCTTCGCCAGAACATCAAGGATCACCCGGCGACGCGCCACGTACGCTGCCAAGTCCGACTGATTGATGTCGGTGACCTTCGCCAGGTACTCGTCGAGCCGCTCCTGGTAGTCCGCGGGCCGCTCGGCACCGTCTTCAGCGAAGATCTGCTGCGCCTCGACGAGAGTTTCGGCTTCGAGCTTCCGGAGTTCGCGGTGAAGAACCACTTCCAGCTCCGTGTTCTTCATCGCCGGATCGACTGTCAGCCCCAGCGATCCCATTCGCTTCAGCAGAGGTCGGTACCGAGGCGCATGATTGCTGACGTAGTCATTGACCCGCGACTTACCCTCGTCCCGGCTGCCGCCAGCTCATCGGCGAGCAGAACTTCTATCTCGTTGAGTACAGCCGTGCGTACGTCGGCGAGCGTGATCTCACCCTCGATCGTGTTGCCCTCGATGGTCTCGTCGATGTCGAACGCCGTCCTGTCAGCGCGGACGTTGGCGTCGAGGTAGTCGGAGGCGAGGTAGCAAACGTAGGTGAAGTCCGCGCCCTTCTCGTCCTTGAGCCGGCCGTAAAGCCCGGGGACCTTCCCGGTGATGTTCTCTTCGGTCACCACACGGCTCGCGGCGCACCAGTAGAGCCTCGGCGTCTGATTACGGGTCGACGACTTCAGGCAGAGGTTGACCATATCGAACTTCTCGCCCTTGACTTCGATCGTCTTCGTCGGCATCGCCGAGTAGACAAACTCGTCCATCAGTTCCCTGAGTAAGACGGTCTCACCATCGTCGACGACCCGGATCTCGGGCGCGCCGCCAGGCCGCAGGAAGTACCAGATGCAGTGCTCGAACACTTCTCTCGCAATTGCCGCTGCTGTCTTGTGGGCGCTCTTCTGGTACGCGGTGCCGAAGCCGTCCAGCTCGACGATCGTCCCGGTGTCGGCGAGCGTCTCGGCGGGTTCGATGAACTCCACCTCTCGATCGACCGAGAACCGAAACTGTCGGCCCTGGAGGGTGCCGTTCTCGCCCTCGTAGGTGCTCTTGACCACCACCTTGCTGAACGCCTTCAGCCACAACAGGCGTCCCACGCCTCGGCATCCCTCGGCCGACTTGTAGTCACTGTCCAGCGTCTCGAACGACTTCATGTTCTCCGCAGTGAATCCCACGCCGTTGTCGGTGACTACGAACCCGACGATCGGTTCCAGCGGAATACGCCCGGGCGCGGTGATGCCGAGATCGAATCCCACCTGCGGACTACGCACGATCCTCACGTCGAGGCGCCCCTGGGAGCTGTCCTCTTCGAACCTCGCATCGATGGCCTGTATCCCGTTGACAACGGCCTCCAGCAGCGGGAGAAGCGCGTGGCTCTTCGGCAGGCCGGTGTTCTTGACTCGTCCCCGAAGGGACGTCGTCATCGCCGCCATTTCGTCCTTCTTTCCCATCTCGGCGCCGCTCACCGTGCCAGCGACGTCAGACAATCCTAGGCAGGCGGCACGGCCCGAGGCTGCATGATCAAGACATCGGCGATCCACCTGCCCGACACGATCACTGACGCATGCCTTCCACACTGAGGGCGGGCGTGTCGTTTCCTGCTCCCTGTTCAGGCGGTACGGGCGATCTCCACAGCGAAGCGACCATCGACGGTCGAGGTAACGCGGGAGTCGATGTGCAGACCGGACTTGCGGACCGCAGCGATCTTTCCGATGCGCAACTCCCGGGCGGCAACACTGGCCGCCTTGCGCTTGTCGCGGTCGTAGACCTTGTAGGTGAGCCACTTGCCCGGCGCGGCGGCGGCCAAGGCGTTGATCTTCGCCGTAGCGAACTCCTGCGGGGTAGGTATCCGATCGGGCAACGGCTGAGCGCCGAACACCTCGTCCACGGCGCGGCAATCCGGTTCGGCGGCCAACTCGTTCAGAAGGTCACTGTGCCGGCTGCCATCGAGCTGGCCGAGCTGCCCGGCCTCGACAATGCCGTGGCCGGCCGCAGCATCGACCGGGGTCCAGTCGAGTTCGTTGTCCCAGTAGAAGTCCTGGCCGAGCTGACGGTGCAGCACGAACCTGCCCAGGCTCGGAACGTAGGCGTAGATCCGGGCGGCCTGCGTGTCCTCGTAGGCAAGCCACTGATCCTGACCGAGGTAACTGACGGTGTAGAGGCTCATCGTGCGTCCCTTCCGAAATTCATCTTCCGTGGTGCGTAGTTCTTCGGGGCGACCGGACAGCCGCCAAGTTCTGACAGTTCCGCGAGTCCGGGTGGATGGGGACCTGCACCCAGCGGCCGCCTTCGTCCTCGGCCCTACACACCGGCGGTCAGCTCAGCCCGCGCGCGGGCGTACTTGGCAATCAGGCGAACGCGGGTGGCGGCGTCGAGCCGGGCCAGGCGCTGCGGGTCACTGTTGTCGACCATGTCCGCGAGTTTGAACGTCAACGCCAACGGGCACTGCCCGCACACGGGTGTAATAGCGACCGGAGCCCCCAGGGCGGCGGGTCAACGCATCGACCGCGAGGGTGACCTCGGCCGGGAACAATTCCTCGAGATCGGCGATTGACCGTCTCATATCTTCCTCCATCTTCCCTCATCTTACCCAGTCCCGACAGTGGGCGCGACCTGGGAATGTCCACCCATACGCAGCACCCGTGTCGACCCGACCTGCCACCGGGGCCGACGGTCTCCGACCGGCACAAGGGCCGCGGTCGGCTCCTCACCGAGCGCAGGACCGAACTCGACGACAATGATGCTCGAAGCCAACGGAGATCAACGACCTTCCCGATCGGAACGCCGCCGGGTGTTTGCCGTCGTCGGCAGCGGCGATGATTGATCGCCGCCGTGGCCGGAATGCGTCCCTGCCTCCTTCTGCCCTGAGCGCCCGAAATAGGGTGGAGCACCGAACCACCCCGGCCCTCGGGCCGCCCCTCACCAGCAAGGACACCTCGACAGATGACAGTGACCCAGCAGGAGATCGAGAACCGGCTCTGGGATGCCGCCGACCAGCTGCGCGTGGCGATGCCCGAAGCGCAGTACTCCTCGGTCGTCTTCCCGCTGATGTTCTGGAAATACCTGTCGGATACGTGGGAGCATCAGCACGAGTTGTTCCTGGCCGATAACGACGGACTGCTCGAGGATCTGTCCGCCGAGGAAGCCCGCGAGATCGAATACCGCGACTACCAGTCGTTCGAGATCCCGCTGATCCACCCCGGCACCGTCCACGAACGCCGCGCCTCCTGGGCCTCGATCCTGGCCACCATTACTCAGCCGGGCCTCGGCCAACGGGTCCGCGCGTCCCTTCAGGCCATCGAGACGGCGAATCCGGACAAGTTCTCCCGCCTGTTCGGGTCGATGACGTGGACCTCCGAGGAAGTGCTCTCCGGTGAGGTGTTGGCGGCGGTGATGCAGGCGATGGACCGCACCCCGAAGATGCACGAGGGCAACATGTCCCACGATGTGCTCGGCGGGGCGTACGAGTATCTGCTCAAACGGTTCTCCGACGGGTCCGGCACCCGCGCCGGCCAGTTCTTCACCCCACGCGAGGTCGTCGAGCTGATCGTCGAGATCCTCGATCCCCACGACTACGAGTCGGTGTACGACCCGACCTGCGGATCCGGCGGCATGCTCATCGCCTCTGCTGGTTTCCTCAAGGCCCGCGGCAAACGCGGCTACTCACTCGACCTGTACGGGCAGGAAGCCGTCGCCGACACCGCTGGTGTGGCCCGCATGAACCTGTTCATGCACAACCTCACCCAGTTCCAGGTCGAGATCGGCGACACCCTCAAAGAACCGCGCTTCAAGAAGCCGGACGGATCCGTTGCTCAGTTCGACGTGATCCTCGCCAATCCTCCGTACAGCCTGAAGTGGAAGCCCTGGACCAACGACCCGCGCGCCCTCGGCGGTATCGCCCCGCAGTCGTCAGCGGATTGGGCGTTCGTGCAGCACATGATCGCCAGCATGGACCCGAAGAAGGGTCGCGCCGGCGTCGTCCTACCTCACGGTGTTCTCTTCCGCGGCGGCCAGGAAGCAGCCATTCGCCAACGCATTCTGGACGACGACCTTCTCGAAGCCGTCATCGGTCTACCAGCGAATCTCTTCTACAACACCAGCATTCCCACAGCGATCCTGGTATTCCGGGCATCCGGCGCCAAGGTTCCCGAGCGGCAAAACGGCGTGCTATTCATCGATGCATCCACGCGGTTCACCAAGGCCAAGAACCGCAACGTCCTGACTGAGGCGGACGGGCGTTCCCCCCGAGATGTGGACACCAATACCTATGCGGCGGAAGCCATCATAGTCGATCTCTGCTCGAACTCGATAGGACAGATCTGACCGAGAGCGGAATGCCTCCTTCGCGTGTTGTAACGCGTGATCCAACGGAAGACGGCGGTGCGGGCCTCACCTGCGCTGTTCCACCGTTTCCGGCCCTGGAGTGTCTCCCGCTTCAACGTCGCGTTCCATGATTCGGCGGCGGCGTTGTCCGCCGACGTTCCGACCGCACCTCGCGACCGGGTCACGCCCAGCTCGCGGCAGACATCCGCGAAGTTCTGCGAGACGTATTGGGCACCGTTGTCGGAGTGGAAGATCGCGCCGTCGAGACCGGCGGCACCGCGGGCGGCGGCCGCTGCCCGCAGGGCGTCGGTGACCAGCTCGGTGCGCATATGCGGTGCGATCGACCACCCCGCCAACCGTTTGGAGTTCAGGTCCAATACTGTTGCCAGATAGAGGAAGTCACCGTCCCGACGGGGAGGTAAGTGATGTCGCCGACGTACTTGGTGTTCGGTGCGCTCGCGGTGAAGTCCCGCCGGATCAGGTCCGGCACCGGGCTCGCGGAAGGTTCGGGGACTGTGGTGCGCACGGTGTTGCGCAGGTGCACCCCGACGATCCCGTTCGCACGCATCACCCGTTCGACCCGCTTGTGGTTCACCTCGATCCCGGCGTCGCGCAACTCAGCCGTGATGCGCGGGGCACCGTAGGTGCCGTCGAACTCGTCGTGAATCCCACGGATCCGCGTCGCGAGCTCCTCGTCGGCACGGGCACGTTCGGCCCGGGCAGGCGCGGCGGCGAAAACCGGATCGGGACACCTCGAGGATCTGGCACAGCCACTTCACCGGCGCGGTGTTGCGGTGGTCGTCGACGAACTGGAAGCGGCTCACCAGTTGGTCTCGCCCGCGAAATATTTCGCGGCCCTCCGCAGAATTTCCCGCTCGGTCTCCAGCTTGCGGATCTGCGCTTTGAGCTGCCTGTTTTCCTCTTCCAACACGGACTCGGACGATACCCCGCCCGCCGGTGCCGGCTTCCGGGGCCGGTCCGCTGCGGACGCAGTGCCGGTGCGTTTACGTTCCGCACGCACCCAGTTGCGCAGGGTTTCGCGGCTGACGCCCAGGTCCTTGCCGATGCCCTCGAAGGTGTGGCTCGGGTCGGACAAGTACAGCGCGACGGCATCGGCCTTGAACTCCGCCGAATACGCCTTCATCACCATCGTGACATCACTCCTTCTGGGCCCTTCATGGCCCAGTGTTCAGGATGTCCACACTCCGGGGGGAATGCCCGACATCGCCGATGTGGTGATGTCCTACCATTCGAGCTTTGATTCTGATGGCAACCCGGTGGATCCAGATGGCAAGGGTGGGTTGGCAGCGGGCTTCGTGCCCATGTCGGAGATCGTGGAGGCCGGGTACGACCTCAACATCGGCAGGTACATCAGGCGGGCTGCCGTCGAACAGGAAGATCTCGGAACCCTCATCAACGCCTATAGCACCGCCCGGGCCGAGCGGCGGAAGGCCGAGGCCCGAATGCTTGCAGTCCTTGCTGGAGCTGGGATCGAGGGATTCGATGAGTGATTGGAATCGGGTGCGTCTGGGTGAGGTTGTCGAATCATTTCGCGTGCGAGTTGATCCTTCAGATCTCGGGGACACTGAGGTTCTACATTTCAGTATCCCGCTTTCGACGCCGGTATGACTCCGGCCGTCGAGCCGGCGAATGGGATCCGTAGCCACAAGTTCCGCGTCGAGAAAGACAGCGTTCTTGTCTCGATGTTGAACCCAAGAATCCCTCGAGTGTGGTTCGCGCAGGGATCGAGGAACGCTCTAGCATCGACCGAATTCGCAGTTCTTCGACCAATCGACCTTCGAATCGGACTGGCCTTCCTCTACTGCCTTTGCCGGTCGAGCAACTTCGCCTCGATGCTTGACGAAAGATCAACTGGCACCACCGGAAGCCGAAAGAGATCGAAGGCAGCGGATGCGCTGGCATTCACCTTCTCGCTGCCTCCGCTGTCGGTGCAGGAGCGGATCGCCGAGATCATCGGCGCGGTCGACGACGAAATCACGGCGCTCGACACTGAATCCAGGGCATTGACAATGGTTCTACGGCGCCGGCGGGCCGACCTCGCCACCGACGACTCGATTGAAGCCGTGCGAGCCGAACAGGCCTTTGACTTCTCCACCGGTGTGCGGCGGACACCAGACAGGGCGACGGGCCCATACATGACGCCCTATCTCCGTTCCGCGAACGTCGGGTACGGAACACTCGATCTGTCCGACGTGCTGGAAATGAACTACGACCCATCGGAGCGCAAGAAGTTCGCCCTTCGCTACGGCGACGTCTTAGTGTCCGAAGGTAGCGCCAGCGCGAATGCAGTCGGGATGCCCGCCATGTGGCGAGACGAACTACCAGGTCCTGTCTGCACCCAAATGACTCTGCTCCGTCTCCGGGCGCTGGAAGAGATCTGCATTCCCGAGTTCGTCTTTCACTGGTGCATGTGGGCGTACGAATCGAGAGCATTTCTCGACATCGCGGGCGGCACCAACATCAAGCACATCAGCGCCAAACGGGCCAAAGGCATGACCGTACGACTACCGTCGCTCGATCGTCAACGGGAGATAGCGGCCGAACTTGATGCGATGGAGTCTGCATTGAAGGCAGTCCGCGCGGAAGCCACACATCTCCGCGAAGTCCGGGCATCGCTGCTGTCGGGATTGTTGGATCGCACCATCGACATCGAATCCGCCGAGTTGGGAGTCTGAACCGTGGCCAAGGGTATCCGCGAGCGCGAGTTCCAGAACCTGATGATCCAGTGGTCCCTTCCCCTCGGCTGGGGTTACACCGCAGGCAGGTTACTACCGCGCGACACAACGCAGACGGTGCTGACCAGTCAGCTGCGGGACGCCATCATCCGGCTCAACCCGGCGATGATCGACGGGTTCGATGTCGACGCGGTTGTCGATGAGATCGTCGCGATCGTCAACGCCGTCGAAGGCGGACTGGTGCGAGCCAACGAGCAGGTCCTGCACCTGCTGCGCGGCCGCAAGGAGTTCCGGGACGCCGACGGGGCGTGGCATGCCCTTCGCCTGGTCGACTTCGACAATCCGACGGCGAACACGCTGGTTGTGTCCGACGAGGTTCCGATCACCGTGCCGGGTAAGACCTCGCGCCGGTTCGATCTCGTCTACTGGGTCAACGGGCTACCCCTGGTGGTGGTCGAGGTGAAGTCCCCGACCGCGAAATCCGGGTGGGCCGATGCCGCGCGCGAGATCAACGACGTCTACGCCGCCGAATATCCGTGGTTTTTCGCCGCCAACGTCTTCGCGGTCGCTTCCGACGGGCTCAAGTTGCGGTTCGGTGCCGCCGGCGCGCCGACGAACCTGTGGCAGCCGTTCCGATCCACCGCCGACGCCGAGGATCTCGACGGGCAGGCCGACGTGCAGCGCTCCGTCGAGTTGCTGCTGAATCCGGTCACCGTGTTGGACATGCTCGCTGACTTCGCGCTCTTCGACACCTCCGGCGGCGGAGTCGACAAGAAGTATCTGCCCCGGTACCCGCAGATGGAGGCCGCACGCCTGATCCATGAGCGCGTCGTCGCCGGCGGGTCGAAGGGGTTGATCTGGCATCACCAGGGCAGTGGGAAGACGCTGTTGATGGTGTTCGCTGCGTCGCTGCTGCTGGCCGACACCCGCGCCGAGTCGCCGACGATCATTCTGCTCTCGGACCGGACCCAGCTGGTGCGGCAGACTTCCGGGGTGTTCACGTCTGCGATGGGTGATGCTTACTTCCACCAGCCTGCCACCAGCGCGGAGCTGCGCTCGTTGCTGGGTGGTGATGTGCGCGGGGTGATCTCGACGACCGTGCACAAGTTCGCCGACGCCGGCAAGAACCTGTCGACCCGCGGCAACATCATCGTGTTGGTCGACGAGGCGCACCGTACCCAGTCCGCCCGGTCGAAGTCGTTGGCCGGGCAGATGCGCGCCGCCCTGCCGCACGCGAAGTTCTTCGGCATGACCGGCACCCCCGTCAAGAACTTGGCCACCGACACCTTCGCGTTGTTCGGGGAGGAGAGCGACCCTGGTCAGGTGCTGCACCGGTACTCGGTGTCCCGGTCTCTGCGGGACGGGGCGACCGTGCCGGTGATGCTGGATCCTCACCCGGTGGCGTTCGAGCTCGACGATCAGGCGTTGCAGGCCGAGTTCGACCAGTTCGCCGACGACTTCGACCTCGACGATCCCGACCGGGAGACCCTCTCGCGCAAGTTCGGGCGTTTGACGTCGGTGTTCGCGAACCCTGAGCGGATCGAGGCGGTGTGTCAGGACATCGTGGATCACTATCTGGCCGGCGCCTACCGTAACGGTCTCAAGGCGCAGGTCGTCGCGTACAACCGTGAGATGGCCGTGGCGTACACAGACAAGCTCAACGAGCTGCTGGCCGGCTTCGAGGCCACGCAGGTGCTCGCGGAGGTCAGCGTGCACGAGAAGATCACTGCCGAGGTGAACATCTCGGTCTCTGAGTCCAAGGACGAAGACCCCACTCTGCGGGTGTTCGCGTTGTCGGAGGCCGAGGAAGAAGAACAGAAGCGGCGGTTTCTGACCCCGAATGATCCGCTGTGTTTCCTGGTGGTGACCGCGAAGCTGCTGACCGGATTCGATGCCCCCAACGAGGGCGTGCTGTATCTGGACAAGCCGCTCAAGGCCCACAACCTGTTCCAGACCATCACCCGCCCCAACCGCACCTGGGTCTCCCCCACCGGGTTCGTGAAAACCTCCGGGGTGGTCGTGGACTACATCGGCCTGGCCGAGGAAGTCCAGCGGGCCGTCACCGATCCCACCGCCGAGGAGACCAGCAAAGGTGGTGGGTTCGTCACCGACCTGACCGAGCTGGTCGCCGAGTTCCGCACCACCTTCGCGCGCATCGAAGATCTCCTCGCCGACGTCGACGATCTGGACTTGAGCGTGCACGGGTACGAATCGGTACGCGCGATCAACAGTTTCCTCGACACCCATCCCGGTGCGGCTGAGGTGTTCTCGAAGGATTACCGGTTGTTGGCGCGGCTGTATCCGCTGATCAACACCGACAAACGGATCACCAAGTACCAGAGTGGGTTCGGGCTGTTCGGGTCCGTGTACACGACCCTGTTCAAAAAATCGTCCGATGAGGAACGCAAGGAACGCCTCGGGGAGCTGGGCCCGATGGTCCTCGAGATCATCAACGCCCACGTCCATTCCTTTTCGGTGGTCGCCGGCCAAGAAGAGCCTCTGGTCCTCGACGCGCAGGGCATCGCTGTCTTGAAGGAACTGCTGTCCCTCGTCCGCCCCAAGGCGAACACAAGTGACGAAGAAGATCAGGCACCGCCGTCGGCCGCGGAAATCCTCGACCACATCAAAGCCGCCCTCGACAAAGGCATCGAACCGGGCTCGGCGAAGTACACCGCCCTTGCCGAACGCATCAAACTGCTGCGAGACCGGATCATCCAGAACTCCCAGGACGCGCTGGAGTTCCTGGCCGAAGCACTGCGGGTCGCCCGCGCCATCGTCAACGCCGAAAAACACCCCGATGACGCCGTCGTGGTGCTCGACGACGACCACGTCGGTGTCCTGTCGCGCATCATCGAAGACCACGCACCGTCCGGGCTGACCGTGACCGAGAAGAACCTCGCGGAGGAGATCGACCAGGTGGTCACCCGCACCCTCGCGCAATCGTGGGACAACGCCGACGCCCGCAACCGAGGTGCTCGCCGCGCGACGGCCGCGGTGTTCCGCAAGTACAGGATAAAACCGGTCGGTGAGCCGTACGACTCGACCGTCGCGTACATCGAAGCCCACTACCTCGTCGACTGACAGATCCACCGAGACCCCTGACCCGTGATGGCTGCCGGCCTCGTCGCGCCGCACGTCCTGGCCATGACCAGTATCTATGACACGTCCCCAACCCGGCGGTCAGAGCAGTTCCACAAACTGCGACGAACGAGGTCACGAACTCGAAAGAGTGCGTGACCTCGTTTCGTTAGATCGTACGGGCACCCCACTGCGGACGCCCGCGTGCGATCACGTCGGATAGGTCTCGCACGGCGTGTAACCCGGACAGCGCACGACAGCGTGGCAATGTGAAACAGCGTGGACAAGACTCCCGCAGAAATCGCCGCAGTCATACATCAGCGCGCCGACGTCGATCTCGAGCCGATGCGCCGCTACCTCGCAGCTGCGGTGGGCACCGATCGACAACCCGTGCGCACGCTCGGACCATCGATCGCCGGCCCCAGCATCGAAGTCGACGACGCCGAAGTCACGGCGGCAGTGTCCATGCAAGACCCGCAATATCTGGGCACCTTCGACCGCACCGCCGAGCCCCGCATGATCCTCGTAGCGGTCAACGCCCGACGACCGGCGCAGACACCGAGCGGCGCGCCGAGGACGGTGGACCTGCCGGTCAGAGAACAAACCGCGTGGGTGCGAATCGTCCTAGGGGACCTAGCGGATTATGCCTACCGGATCGTTACCGACCTAGCGCAATTGCGGGTTCGGCCCGCATTTTTCGTTGTGCTTGTCGATTCCGACGCCACGCCCCGGCTCGCTCCTCGAGATTTCAACTGGGCACTCGCCGGTAGTGGAGGCCGCCGCGCCTACCCAGAGAAGGTGGTTCCCCAGAATTCCGACCTGCTGAGGCACCTGCGTCGTCACGGCGATCTGATCGACCCCGACACGGTCCCCCGTCCGCAGGAGCGGCCGCCGGGGGTGTGGGCTCTCGAATTCGTCTCCTACCTCACGGCCAACCTTGCTGATCGGATCGGCCGTCTCGGCGATGATCGGCAGTTCACTTTCGAGGAGGTCCGTCTCCACGGCCGGAACCGAGTCGTCGTCCGCTATATCTGGCATCTGATCGGGGAAGACCGAAAGATCGCGCTCGACATCGACCTCGACGGCGTCCGGGCGCATCGGCGCAACGAGCTCGATGATCCGCGGGCCCGAACCGCAGCGCACTCCGTCGCTGGTATCTTCGTCGAACCTCCCCAGTTTCGGTCGGCCACTGTGGTCGACGGCGTGACGTGGGTTCGGATCGGCGCATCCGACTGACCTGAACAACCCTGTGTCCGTGCATCAGCGCAGCGTCGTCGTCATCAAATTCTCCAACACCGGCACTATCGATGCCGGATCAGGCACGGCGTGACGTGGGTTCGGATCGGCGCATCCGACTGACCTGAACAACCCTGTGTCCGTGCATCAGCGCAGCGTCGTCGTCATCAAATTCTCCAACACCGGCACTATCGATGCCGGATCAGGCAGCGCTGCGATCTCGTCACACACACGCTGCGCACCAGCCCGCAGAGACGCCGACGACAAGGTGGTGAGTGCAGCGTCGCGGAGCTCGTCGGACGACATGGTGATCGGATCTAGTGCGACCCCGGCATTCAGAGCCGTCAGGCGCTGGGCGTTGAGTTCTTGGTCTGCCCCCATGGGCAGTGCGATCACCGGAACCTCTTGGACCAGCGCGCCGATGACACTGCCCGACCGGCATGGTTGACGACAAGATCGCAGTGCGGCAGCACTACCGACTGAGGTACGAACTGTTCGATTCGGATGTTGTCGGCGGCGACCGGGATCCCTCTCATTGGCTCGGATCCGAGCAAGCACCAATCGTGGCCCGCCATCTTTCGCCGGTAGTGGGATGCTTCTGCGATGACGGAAATTCGTGTGACCGTGAGCCGGTGGCAGACCCGCAGACCGTGGTGGCGCGGGCGGCGACGCATGCCCGGTCTCGTGTTGGAGATCGACGGATACGGCACCACCCAGACCTACGGCACCCGGGACCTCGACACCGCCCGCGCGATGGTGCTCGACTACCTTGACTGCGTCGACTCGCCGACTTCCCGCGATGCCGTCGTCATCTGGACCGAGACCGGCGCATAGCCGCCCAGTTCTACGACAACACCTCGCCGAGGCCGCGATCTGGCCCGGGCAATGGTGAGCCAGCCGCTGCTCGATCTTGCTCACGTGCTCGAACAGGAACCCGTTGTCGAAGTAGGAGATGCCGATCATGCCGACGTTCGTCACGCACCGGTCCTCGATGACGTGAACCTCGTGGAGGTGCGGGGTCTCGAAGCGGAACGGCTTGGCTGCCAGTGCGTCGTAGAACACCCGCATCCGCTGGAGGGATGCTTCCGATTCACCGAGCCAAATCTTCGCGACACGATCGTGGTCGATCTCGTAAACAGAGCCCTCCATCCCGTGGCCGACCAACACAGGACCCGCGTCGCCGGTCCAGCGGTGCAGGATCCGAGCGGCGTCGTCGTGCGTGGGACGGTTCATCGGACCATCTTCTCCACAGTTCGGCGCTCAGGCGGCATCCGGGTGCCTGGCCACCGATCGACACCCCTCCAGGCAACACCGCAGCGCACGAGTTGCCTAATCTGACCCCTTCATCCGGTATGTGATCAGACACGGCCGCTCGGGGTGTACCGGAGAAGGCTGGAGTCCCGCTCCTCGAAGCCGAGCCGGCGGTACAGGCGATTGGCCGCCTCCCGCGACGCACGCGAGGTGAGATCGACCGTCCGGGCGCCGAGTTCGGCTGCCCGGTCCATCGCGGCGCGGGTCAGCGCGGCGCCGGCCTGCTGCCCCCGTGCTTCGGTGTCCACCACCACGTCCTCGATCCAGGCCCGGACTCCGGTCGGGATGGGGAAGACCACCAGGGTCAGGGTGCCGACGACGCGGCCGTCCAGCCGGGCGACGAAGAGCGTGTTCGCCGGGCACCCGACGACGTTGCGGAGTGTCTCGACCGTTACCGGTGCGGCGGAGCGGGACAGTTGGGGAACGAGATGCGCGAAGGCAGCGACGATCTCCTCGTTGACTTCGCTGACCTGCTGAATTTCCACAGCCATGGTTCTCCTGGGTGAAATGCGGATGACACCGCGTCGGATTCGGATTGCGGGAGCAGCCCAGTAGACCAGTTCGCCGACGACATACCGGGGCTCGGTCCGGGAACACACGCCGCACCGCGCGCGGAGGGGCCTCGATTCGGCGCCGCGGAGACCACACGACTCCCACCCGCGGGCGCAGAGAAGCGACGAGAACGGGGCATCGACGTCGGGACCGACGCAGCAGCACGATCAAGGGCGTCATCAAAGGCCATGTTGCCGTTAAGGTGACCCATCGTGGGCACTACCCTGTACGCACCCCATCCCTGGCCGCACATCACCGCAGCCCTGCGTGGCCCCGGCCCCCGCCGCGTCGCCATCGCCTACCTCGACCACACCGCACCCGAACTGCTTCCGCTGCGCGCCGGGGACCAGTTGATCGTCAACGCCGCCCGACCCGCCGTACGTGCGCACGCCACCTCCCCCACCGCCCTCGCCCGTTTCCTCGACGCCGGGGTGCGGGTGCTGTCGACCCCGAACCTGCACACCGGCCTGATCGTCACTCCCCACTGCGTGATCGTCGGCCCCGCCAGCGCCTCGCACAGCTCCACGGTGGCCGACGAAACCGCCCTGGCCACCGACGATCCCGACGCCCACGCCGCGGCCCACGTCTTCCTCGACGGTCTCGACGACACCACCGACGTCGACGAGGTATTTCTCGACAGCGCCACCGAAATCTGGCGGATCGGCCGTGTCGTACCTTTGGCCGGGATCGGCAGCAGCACCCGCACAGGCCACGACTTCCTCCCCACCCCGGTGCGCCGGATGTTCCTGCGGCATCTCGGCGACTACACCCCGACCGCCGAAGACGAGAACACCGAGGCCAGGTCCGCACCGGAAACGAATGGCCCGAACCT
>BBEG01000059.1 GCA_001312645.1 Rhodococcus sp. JCM 9791 | reverse complement strand
CGTCGCGGACGTCCGCGGCGACGTCGCCGCGGAGGCCGTCGGCGGTGCGTGAGACACCCACGTCGAGGACGGCCGCACCGGGCTTGACCATGTCGGCGGTGATGAGACCGGGCACGCCCGCGGCGGCGACGATGATGTCGGCGCGCTTCACCTCTGCGGCGAGGTCCTTGGTGCCGGTGTGGCACAGCGTCACGGTCGCGTTCTCGCTGCGGCGGGTCAACAACAGCCCGATCGGGCGGCCCACGGTCACGCCGCGGCCGATGACCACCACATGGGCACCGTTGATCGGCACCTCGTAGCGACGCAGCAGGTGGACGATGCCGCGCGGGGTGCACGGCAACGCCGCTTCCTTGCCGAGCACCAGGCGTCCGAGGTTGACGGGATGCAGGCCGTCGGCGTCCTTGGCGGGGTCGATGCGCTCGAGGGCGGCGTTCTCATCGAGGTGCTCGGGAAGCGGCAATTGCACGATGTAACCCGTGCATGCGGGGTCGGCGTTGAGTTCGTCGATCGCCGCCTCGAGCTGCTCCTGGGTGATGTCGGCGGGCAGATCCTTACGGATCGAGGTGATGCCGACCTTGGCGCAGTCGTTGTGCTTGCCGCGCACATACGCTGCCGACCCTGGATCGTCGCCCACCAGGATCGTGCCGAGGCCGGGCGTGATGCCCTTGTCCTTCAGCACGGCCACACGGACCAACAGGTCCTCGAAGATTTCGTCGCGGGTTGCTTTGCCGTCCAGGATGGTCGCAGTCACGGTCACCATTGTTCCAGGCGTCTGCCGAACCGCGTGGAGCGACCGGCAGGATGGGCCTGCTCGACCCTTCTGGCAAGCTGACCCGAGTGTTCCGAGTGATGTTCCATGAACCTCGTATTCCCCCGAATACCGGCAACGCGATCAGGATGGTCGCCGCGACCGGTGCCGAGCTACACCTCGTGGAACCACTCGGATTCGACCTGTCCGAACCGAAACTGCGCCGGGCCGGCCTCGACTATCACGACCTGGCATCGGTGACAGTGCACGCCGACCTTCCGACGGCCTGGGAGGTCCTACGACCGGAGCGTGTCTTCGCGTTCACAGCGCACGGCACCACCAGCTACGCGGACATCGAGTACCTGCCCGGCGACGTACTGCTGTTCGGCCCGGAACCGACCGGCCTGTCGGACGAGGTGCTCGCCGATCCCCACATCACGACGCAGGTGCGCATTCCGATGCTGCCCGGGCGACGATCGTTGAACCTGTCGAACGCCGCAGCGGTGGTGGCCTACGAGGCGTGGCGCCAGCACGGGTTCGACGGCGCGGTCTGACCGTCCGCCGGATCCGCTCAGCTGCTGACCACCGGAACGATCGCCGGGTCCATGACATCGTCCAGGTCGTCCCACGGGACGGTGACGGTGACGAGTCCGATGGCGTGCGGGCCCACTTGGTAATCGCCGAAATGGATCTCCATGCCCTCGGGTGTCGGAAGCCAGTTGGCAAAGTTGATCTCCTCGGGTGCGATGCCCTCGGCGACATAGTCCGGACCCGCCGCGGTCTCCGGTAGGAGCAGCGCCGACTGCTCCGACAACCGGTCCAGTCCTGCCTGCAGGTCGGGGAACAGGTCCTGCAGTGTGATGGGAGTGGCGTCGTCGGTGTTCACCGCGACGGTCGACACGATCGCCGTGGGATGCGCGCCGGGCGGGTTCATGTTGTAGGACGTGACGAGCAGACCGGCGACGACGTGCTCACCGATCCGGGTGACCTCGTGTGTGCCGGTCGAGAGCGTGTAGCGCTCGGTTCCGGGTCCGTCGATCAGGTCCTGCAGCGCGGCCCGCGTCGACTCGTTGAACTCGTCGACGACCGCGGGGTCCCCACCGCTGATCTGAGGTATCTCGACGTCGTAGTCGACGCGGTCGGTCGATCCGGACACCAGGAGCGTCTCCGCCCGGTACGGCTCGGACCCGGTTTCGGTTTCGGTAACCGCCGTAGTGGTGGCGGTCGTGGTGCGCTCGGTGGTCGATGGGGCTGTGGTCGAGGATTCGGTCACGGCAGTACCGCTCTCGGCGCTACACCCCGTGAGCGCCACGACAGCCACACCGCAGGCACCGACAAGGGCAAGGAGACGACGAACGTTCATCTGTCCGGTGTAGCACTCGGGAGCCAGGCGTTCGCGCATAGGTCTTCAGACGCGCGAGCCGCTGGGAGCCGCCCGATTCACCGTCTCGATCGACCGGTTGAGCCGACGCGGCAGCGCACCGCGCCGGCAACGGGTTACGCGCCGCTCTCGACGGGGCGGCCCGACTGCTGCCATCCGTCGGTTCCACCGGCGACAGAAACGGCATTGATGCCACGACCGGACAGATAGTCGGCGGCCTGCAGGCTGCGTCCGCCCACCGCACAGATGACGTACACGGTCTCGGCCGCGGGGATCTCCTCGACACGCGCGACGAATTCGCTGAGTGGAATGTGCGTCACGCCGGGAACCCGCACCTGGACGTATTCGTCGAGTTCGCGCACATCGATGACGGGCGCTCCGTCGGCGAGCGCGGTTTCCAATGCAGCCAGATCGACTTCACGCATCGTTGTCGGTCCTCTCGTCGGGGGCTTCGCCGGAATTTCCGGCGGAAGACCGTCCCGATCGGGCGATCAACCGGATCACCAGGTAGATGATGCCGGCGCACACGATCAGGAACGCCAACCACGGTAGCGCGACACCCGCTGCGACCACCGCGGCCCCCAGAGTCGTCCACAGGCCGTTCCAGCCCTCGACGATGCCGTCCCAGAAACTGTCGCTGTCCGACGGTCGCTGTTGTGTGCTGATGTCGACGGTGAGCGTCGACAGGTCCACCATGTCGGCCAGTTGGCGACGCTGCGCTTCGAGCTGTCGAGATCGGCCTGCCGCTGGGCCAGAGCATTCTCCGCTTCGATGACGTCGGCGGTGTTGTCGCAGTCTCGATGAGCGTTCGTAACCGGTCGACCGAGGCGCGGAGCGCGCCGACGCGGGCCTCGAGATCGGTGTACTGCAGGGTGACGTCGTCGCGGCTGGTGGTCAGGCTCGTGACACGGCCGAGTTGCCGCACATCGTCTATCACGGCGTCGAGCCGGTCAGCGGGGACACGGACGGTGAGCACACTGCTCGATTCGGGCCGTTCGGTGATCGAGTCGACGCGGCCGTCGGCATCTTCCACGATGGTGACCACATCTCGACCGGTCGCGATGGGATCGTCTGCGGTGAGCATGATGCGCCCGGTCACGACTTCCTTCCGGTCCGGTTCTACCTCACCGGCCGGCGACGAGGAGCGGGCGCCGTCGGTGAGCGCCGGCGCGGACTCGGACATCGCCGGCGCCGAATCCGTCATGGGCCCCGAGCCGCTGCCACCTCCCTCACCGCACGCAGCGGCAACGAACGCGATCAGCGCGAGGAGCGCAACCATCAGCAGGCGTCTCATGGGGCGCGATGCTATCGAAGTCGCGAGATTTCACCGATGTTCGCAGATCCATCCGCTGGAGCCGGTCGGCCAGTATCGTCACGACGCCGTCTGCATTCTGGACTCGTCCGCGCACCAGCAGCGCAGGTGCGGTGTGCGCGAGGGTCCGGTAACGCGCCCACAGCCCCACCGAACACACCACATTCACCATGCCGGTCTCGTCCTCGAGGTTGAGAAAGGTGACGCCGGCCGCGGTTGCGGGACGCTGCCGGTGGGTGACAGCGCCACCGACGAGCACCCGCGTCCCATCCGGAATCTGCAGCAGGCGCGACGCGGGGATGACTCCCAGCGCGTCGAGCTGGTCGCGCAGGAACTGCGTCGGATAGCTGTCCGGTGAGACGCCGGTGGCCCATACGTCGGCGGCGGCGAGTTCGACATCGCTCATGCCGGGCAGGGCGGGAGCCGAAGCGGACGCTCCGATGCCCGGTAGTCGGCCTGCGCGTTGCGTCGACGCCGGTCCGGCCTCCCACAGTGCCTCTCGCCTGGTGGTACCGAAACCCGCCAGGGCACCGGCTGTCGCGAGGGCTTCGGCCGCAGGCGCGGAAAGTTCTATGCGGGCAGTCAGGTCGAGCAGTGAGAGATACGGACCGTGTGCCTGCCGTTCCTCGATGATGCGTTCGGCGAGGTCGTCGCCGATGTGTCGCACCTCCCCCAGCCCGAGACGCACCTCCTGACCTCGTTTCTCGACGGTGGCATGGGCAAGGCTCGCGTTGACGTCCGGTCCGTGCACCACGACACCGTGTCGCCGGGCGTCGGCCACCAGCGACTGCGGCGAGTAGAAACCCATCGGCTGTGCACGCAACAGACCCGCGCAGAACGCCGCGGATGATGCAACTTGAACCAGGACGAGTAGAACACCAACGACGCGAAACTCTGCGAATGACTTTCGGGAAAGCCGAAATTCGCGAAGGCGTACAGCTTCTCGTAGATACGGTCGGCGACGTCCCCGGTGAGGCCGTGCAGTTCGCGCATGCCCCGATAGAACCGGTCGCGCAAACGCTCCATCTTCTCCGGCGATCTCTTGGAGCCCATCGCCCGGCGCAACTGATCGGCCTCCGCCGCGGTGAATCCGGCGACGTCGACGGCCATCTGCATCAGCTGCTCCTGGAACAACGGGATCCCGAGGGTGCGTTCGAGAGATTTCTCGAGGCACGGATGGTCGTAGACGACGGGTTCGAGGCCGTTGCGCCGACGGATGTACGGATGCACGGATCCGCCCTGGATGGGCCCCGGGCGGATCAACGCCACCTCGATGACGAGATCGTAGAAATGCCTCGGTTTCAACCGAGGCAGTGTCGCCATCTGCGCGCGCGACTCCACCTGGAACACGCCGATCGAATCCGCGCGGCGCAGCATCTCGTATACGGCTTCCTCCGACAGGTCGAGTTGCGCGAGATCGACGTGGATGCCTCGTGTTCGGCGACGAGGTCGATCATGTAGTGCAGCGCAGAGAGCATGCCGAGGCCGAGCAGATCGAATTTGACGAGCCCGACGGCGGCGCAGTCGTCCTTGTCCCATTGCAGGACGGTGCGACCGGCCATGCGTGCCCATTCGACGGGGACGACATCGGCGACGGGACGGTCGCAGATCACCATCCCGCCCGAGTGGATTCCGAGGTGTCGCGGAAGACCCTCGATCTGGGCTGCGAGCCGGAGCACGGCTCGGGGATATCGGTAGTGGCCGCAGTTTCGGATTCGGAGTTCACCCCACCCCAGCGGCTGACCTGCTTGCTCCATGCGTCCTGCTGTCCTTGCGCATAGCCGAGCGCGCGCGCCATGTCGCGCACCGCGGACTTGCCACGGTAGGTGATGACGTTCGCCACCTGCGCGGCGTGTGTTCGCCCGTATTTCTCGTATACGTGCTGGATGGCTTCTTCACGGCGGTCGGATTCGATGTCGAGGTCGATGTCGGGCGGTCCGTCTCGTTCCGGCGACAGGAACCTCTCGAACAACAGACCGTTGCCGACAGGATCGACGTTGGTGATGCCGATCGCGTAGCACACGGCAGAATTGGCCGCGGATCCCCTTCCCTGACAAAGTATGTCGTTGCTCGTGCAGAACTGCACGATGTCGTGGACGACAAGGAAGTATCCCGGGAAGCCCAACTGCCCGATGATGGCGAGTTCGTGTTCGATCTGCCGATAGGCCTCCCGGTAGTGCTCGCGAGGTCCGTATCGGCGCAGCGCCCCGCCGTAGGTGAGTTCACGGAGCCACGTCTGCTCGGTGTGCCCGTCGGGTACGTCGAACAGTGGCAGTTTCGGTGCGATGAGGCGCAGATCGAAGGCGCATTCGCGACCGAGGTCCGCGGCGGCCTGTACGACACCGGGAAACGCCTCGGACAGGCTCGCCATCTCCGCACCGACCGCAGATGACCACCGCCGACCGGAGGGAGCCTGCTCGCGGCGGCGTCGAGGCTCTGCCGGTCGGAGATCGCAGCCATGGCCATCGCCAGCCGGCGCCGGTTCGGGGCGGCGAAGTGCGCAGCCGTGCTCGCCACACACGAAAGGCCGTATCGCCCCGGCGAGTTCCGCGAGGACGATGTTGCGTTCGTGGTCGTCGGGAAGGCCGTGCCAGGTGAGTTCGACGGTGACGCGCTCGGTTCCGAATCGGTCGACGAGTTCACGCAGAGCGCGGTCGGCGCCGTCGGGGCCGACCGTGTCCAGGGTCTGCCGCACGTGCCCTCGACGCATCCGGTGAGGATCTGCCAATGCCCCCCGGCGGCCTCCGTGAGAGCGTCGTAGTCGTAGCGGGGTTTGTTCTTCTCCCCTCCGGCCAGATGCGCGGCGGCGATCTGTCGCGAGAGGCGCCGATATCCTTCCCCACCGCGGGCAAGGACGAGCAAGTGCGCGTCGTCGAGGCTCAGTTCGGCTCCGAAGACGGTACGCATGTCGAGTTCACGCGCGGCCTCAGCGAACCGCACCACGCCGTAGAGACCATCATGGTCGGTGAGTGCAAGTGCGTCGAGCCCGAGCCGGACCGCCTCCTCGACGAGTTCTTCGGGAGTGGAGGCACCGTCGAGGAAGCTGTAGGCCGAGTGGGAGTGCAGTTCGGCGTACGGCACGACAGGGCCGTACGGAAGCTGCACTTTCCCCTCGTATTCGGGGCGGGTGCGCGACCACGCGGGGGCGTCACTGCCATCGCCGAGATGCTCCGGGGGCCGGCCGGCCGGACAGGACGCGTTCCATCTCCGACCAGGTCGGTGGGCCGTTGCTCCATCCCATTTCCACCTCCGACGTCGCACGCTACTCATATCGTACATACGTTCGAACAAACACGGAGTCGCGCACCTTTGAGCCAAAAACTATTGCGATGGTGCCACTGAGGTGCCATAGTGATGCCATGGACTTGGACTCGTACGTGACCCACCTCGGACGTGAATTCGCCACACTCGCCGAAGCCGGCGGTGACGAATCCCGAGAACTGGTCGAGCGCCTGACCGGATCGCTCGAGTCGGCCATCCGGATGACCCTGCTCGAGGCACTCTCCGCCGCGGCGGACGAGATCACCCGCGATCTGGCTCCCGGCTCGGTCGAGTTGCGTCTGCGCGGCCGCGATCCGGACTTCGTCGTCACCACACCTCCCACCGAGCCGGTAGCCACGACCGCGGACGCCCCGGCCCCCGCGGACAACGCCGCACCGATCTCCGAAGACGGCCCGACCGCGCGGATCAACGTGCGTCTCCCGGAACAACTCAAAGCAGCAGTGGAAGATGCCGCTGCCGATGAAGGACGCTCCGTCAACGCCTGGCTGGTCCGCGCTGCGTCGTCCGCATTACAGCAACCGAACCGCGAGCAGCGCGCCGAGCCGCGAAGCACACAGACCAGGCAGCGCTTCACCGGATGGGTGCGCTAGCCGCACCGCTTCGCAGCACCCACGCGCCCCCCGACCTGCGGGGACGCGCCTCCTACCCGAGACAAGGGGACAGCTGTGCCCAATTTCGAGACACCCGAATCGATTTCCGTCACGATCGAACTCAGCGTCGGCAATGTGCGGATCACCGCGAGCGATCGCACCGACACCACAGTCGATGTACGTCCGAGCGACGAATCCGACGAGTCGGACGTGCACGCAGCTCGACAGGTCCGCGTCGACTACGCGAACGGCCTGCTGCAGATCACGGGGCCGAAGGCACGCGTCTTCGACTTCTCCCGCAAGACCAGGTCGGTGGAGGTGTCCATCGACCTGCCCAGCGGCTCGACAGTGTCCGGCAAAGTGCAGGTGGGAAGCCTCAACGGCACGGGCCGACTCGACGAGTGCCGGTTCAAGACCTCCACCGGGAACGTCCGACTCGAGCAGACCGGCTCGCTACGTGCCGACACCTCGGCAGGCCACATCACAGTGGACGGCGTCGCGGGCAACGCCGAGATCCATACCGGCTCGGGGAAAGTCCTCGTCGGCGAGATCGAGGGCTCCGGTGTCGTCAAGAACACCAACGGTGACACCGTGATCTCCGCGGTCACCGGCTACCTGCAGGTGCGCTCGGCAAACGGCGACATCGCAGTCGACCGAGCCGGCGCGAGCGTCGAAGCGAAAACGTCCAACGGCAGCATTCGCCTCGGCGAAGTGGCGCGCGGCTCGGTCGAGCTCGGCACATCGATGGGCGACCTGGAGATAGGAATCGCCCACGGCACCGCCGCCTGGCTGGAGCTGAACACCGGGTTCGGACAGGTCCGCAACCAATTGGACAACGCTGCCGCGCCTGAGGAATCCGACGACACCGTCGAGGTGCGCGCACACACCTCGTTCGGCGGCATCACGATCCGCCGTTCCTGAACCTCTACCAGCTCGAGAAAGAAAAATACATGACCACCACACACTCTCAACCGGCAATCGAAGTGAATGGGTTGCGCAAGTCGTTCGGCAACCATGTCGTGCTCGACGGAATCGACCTGACCGTTCCCCAGGGGACGGTGTTCTCACTGCTCGGCGCAAACGGCGCCGGCAAGACCACCACGGTCCAGATCCTGTCCACTCTGATCGGCGCCGACGCCGGTGAAGTCCGGGTCGCGGGTCACGACGTCGCCCGCGAACCCGACGCGGTACGTGCCGCAATCGGTGTCACCGGTCAGTTCTCGGCCGTCGACAACCTGATGACCGGCAGAGAAAACCTCGCGCTGATGGCAGATCTGCACCACCTCTCCCGCGGCGACGGGCAACGGCGCGCAGCGGAACTGCTCGAACAATTCGACCTGACCGGAGCCGCAGGGAAACCTGCATCCACATACTCCGGTGGCATGCGGCGGCGCCTCGACCTCGCGATGACCCTGATCGGCAACCCACAGGTGATCTTCCTCGACGAACCGACCACGGGCCTCGATCCGCGCAGCCGCCGGGACATGTGGCAGATCGTCCGCGATCTGGTGGCCACCGGTGTCACCGTCTTCCTGACCACCCAGTATCTGGAGGAGGCCGACGAACTGGCCGACCGGATTGCGGTCCTCGACCACGGTCGGCTGGTCGCCGAGGGAACCGCGGACGAACTCAAACGGCAAATTCCCGGCAGCCACATCCGTCTGCGATTCGCTGATTCACACAACCTCGAGGAGGCTGCACGCATCCTCGAGCAGACCTCGCGTGACGGCGACGCACTCGCCCTGCGAGTACCCAGCGACGGCAGCGTGCGGTCGCTGAAAACTGTGATCGATCGTCTCGACGACAAGGCCGTCGACGTCGAGGAACTCTCGGTGCACACTCCCGATCTCGACGATGTCTTCTTCGCCTTCACCGGCAACCGCGACGACCAGAAAGCGATCTCGTGATGAGCATTCCCGCCTATGCGTTCGCCGGGCCGGCCCCGGCAGATCTCCGGTTCCATCCGCTGCGCGACTCGGCAACGATGCTGCGCCGCAACCTGCGGCACATGCAGCGATATCCCTCGATGACCGTGACGCTCATCGGGATGCCGATCGTCTTCCTACTGCTGTTCGTCTATGTGTTCGGCGGCACCCTGGCGCGGGATCGGCGGAATATCCGGTGGCCGTGCAGAATACGTCAACTATGTCACGCCGGCCATCATCCTGATGACCGTGGCTGCGGCCGTCCAGGGAACTACGATCTCAGTCGCGATGGACATGACCGAAGGCATCATCGCACGGTTCCGCACCATGCACATCGCCCGCGTCTCGGTGCTGACCGGCCACGTCCTCGGCAGCCTCGTCCAAACCATGCTCAGCATCGCAGTCGTCATCGGTGTCGCACTGCTCATCGGTTTCAGGCCCTCGGCCGGGTTCGTCGAGTGGCTTGCCACGGCCGGCTTCCTGACGGTGGTGGCGTTCGCGCTCATCTGGCTCTCGGTAGCGCTCGGCCTGGCGAGCAAGTCCGTCGAGGCCGCAAGCAATGTGGGCCTGCCGCTCGTTCTGCTGCCCTTCCTCGGCAGCGGGTTCGTCCCCACCGACTCCATGCCCGCCGGGCTGCGATGGTTCGCCGAGTACCAGCCGTTCACCCCGATCATCGAAACCCTGCGCGGACTGCTCATGGGCACCCCCATCGGAAACAATGCGTGGATCGCACTCGGATGGTGCGCCGTCCTCGCCCTCGGCGGATACCTCTGGTCGAGAAAGCTCTTCGACCGCGAATACACACGCTGATCGAATTGCGCTCTGGCCTTTCCTCCAGTTCCACGGGTTCCCAAAGGTTCTGAACCAACGGAAACCCGCGGGACGGGAGGAAAGTTCAGTCGGGACTCGAGCACGTATCGTCGACGACGAACCGCCACCGAAGGAGCGCCTCGTGTACACCGCCGTGGGAATCATCGCTGTGCTGCTGCTCGTGTTCGCGATCGATCGTCTCGGCCTACTCGCCGAACGACGCGGCTGGGTCTACTGGCGCAAGCGCAACCGCCCCGCCGGCACGAGCGCAGGTGTGTTCGGGGAGATGCAATCGTTCCTCTCGCCGGCGTACCAGCACGTCGTCGAGGAGCAGCACCGGCAGCAGACATCGCGACAGGACCACTCCACGGGGGCTCCCCCGCTCGGCATCGATCTCGAAACAGGTACCGCAGGCTTGCCTGTCAGTATCCCGCGCCCGGTTCGACCCGAGCGAGCAACTCCTCCCCGGCGATGAAGCGGCGCACGTTCTCTCGCAGCGTCGGCGCGAAGTTCGCGGTGAGGTGACTCCGGGTGTTGGCGATGTGCGGGGTGATCACCACATTGTCGAGATCCCACAGCGGGTGGCCGTCGGGCAAGGTTCGGGATCGGTCACATCGAGAACGGCCCCGGCGATCTGCCCCGATTGCATCGCGTCGACGAGTGCATCCGTGTCGACCAGGTTGCCGCGCGCGACGTTGACGAGCCACGCGGTGTCCGGCATCGCTTCGAGCACGGCGGCGTCGACGAGACGATCGGTTTCTCCGGTTGCGGGAGCCGCGATCACGAAATGATCGGCCATGGACCACACTTCGCCGGTGCGGCTCGCCGGCAATGTCACCTTCGCTCCATCGACCGGACGACCTGATCGATTGACGGCCACCACCTCCACACCGAGGGCGTGCAGCCGCGGGATCATGGCCCGGCCGATCCCACCGGCTCCCACGATCGCCACGGTCGATCCGTGGAGTGTCCGCACCATCGGGTCGATGTCGTCCTTGCGCCAACTCTTCGCGGCCAACGACGTGTGGAACTGCCGCAGACCGACGAGCAGACCCGCAACCGCGTACTCGGCGACATTGTCGGCATACACACCCGAGGCATTCGCCCAGAGGCGCCGATCGTCGATCAGACCCGCCCTGAAGAACGGTTCGATGCCCGCGTAGGTCAGCTGCACCCAGCGGATGCGGTCGGCAGATCTCTCGGGAAATCATCGGGACCACCGTCCCACACAAGCGTCCGCGTCGTCGAGTTCAGCGAGGGTCCCCCCACCCTCGACGATCGCAGTCGCGAGATGGTCGTCGTGCCCGGGTCCGAGATGAATGCGCATGGATCGAGATTAGTGGCTCGCCGAACCGTGGGCAGGCCAACTGTCGATCGGACACCGCGCGGATGCTCGTCTGCCACTGCCACTGCCACGTCATCCGAATCCTGCTCGACGAACACAGCCGCCGCTGCCTGTTCGGCCGTACTCCCGAGTAGTGGTTCTCCCCCATCCGGAAATCAGGTTCCACACCTGATGTGTACACACTGGCCGACGACCAGGATCGAAGATGTGAAATTACTCGGGCGGATCGTGGCGACCCTGTTCGCCATCGGCGCGACGCTGATCCTCGGCGCGGCAGGCGCCGGACTCTACTTCTGGAACACGACCACGATGGACACGACAGGCAGGTGGCCTTCGATCGGCCGCTGAAGATTCCCCCACTCGCCCAGAGCACGGTGTCCGACGACGGGACCCGAGTGTTCGACCTGGCTATGCAGCGGGGTACCAGCGATCTCGGGCACGGTCCGGACACGGAAACCTGGGGCGTGAACGGCGACTACCTCGGTCCGACCCTGCGTGCCGACCGCGGCGAGAACGTCCGGGTGAACGTGACGAACGACGTGGGTGAGACGAGCACACTGCACTGGCACGGGATGCATCTGCCGGCCGCGATGGACGGCGGCCCTCACCAGACCGTCGAACCCGGCACCACATGGTCTCCGCACTGGACGATCGACCAGCCTGCCTCGACGCTCTGGTACCACCCGCACCTGCACGGCTCGACGGCATCGCACGTGTACCGAGGTCTCGCGGGCATGTTCCTCGTCGACGAGCAGGACGGACCTGCACTCCCCGGCGAGTACGGTGTCGACGACATCCCGGTCATCGTGCAGGACAAGAAGTTCGATGGAAATCAACTCGACGAGGACGGCGCGATCTTCGCCAACGTCGGGACCCTCGGCGACGAGATCCTCGTCAACGGCACCCCCGGCCCGTTTTTGGACGTGACCACCGAACGTGTCCGGTTACGCCTGCTCAACGCGTCGAACGCTCGCATCTACAACTTCTCGTTCGACACCGGCCTGCCGTTCCGTCTGATCGGCACCGACGGCGGCTCCTGGAGGCACCTGTCGCGCTCCGCAGCCTCCAACTCTCCCCCGGCGAACGAGCGGAGATCGTCGTCGAGGCACCGGCAGGCACCCGGAACGTGCTCCGCAGCACTCCGCCCGATCTGCGCGCCGATTTCTGGCAGACCCGCTTCTCGGGCGGCGACGACAGCGTCGACGTTCTCGAACTGCGCGCTGCGGCCACCCTGGAAGCGAACGAATCGGTCCCGGACCGATTGACGACACTCGAGGATCTCGGCGAGGCGACTGTCACCCGCACATTCGACCTCACCAGCACAACCGAGATCAACAGCCGCGAGATGGACATGACCCGCATCGACGAGGTGGTTGTCGCCGGCACCACCGAACTGTGGGAGATCAACAACGTGAGCGGGATGATCCACAACTTCCACATTCACGACGTGCAGTTCCAGGTCGTCGAGGCAACCGGGATGCCTGCCGACCATCCGACACTGACCGGCCGAAAGGACACCGTCTACGTTCCACCCGGTACGACGGTGCGTCTGCTCATGCGGTTCGACGACCACACCGACCCCAACGTGCCGTACATGTACCACTGTCATGTGCTCCGGCACGAGGACGACGGCATGATGGGCCAGTTCGTGGTCGTCGGCGCCGAAGAGGTCGATCAGGTGGGTGTCCTCCCCGTCCACTCGGCCCACGGCGGTGCCGGACACAGCGAAGAGGGCCACACCGGCTAGTCGATGTGTGCCTCATCGCACGACGCGGCACCCGGAATAGATCCTCGTACGACCGCGTTGACCCATTCGGATCGGCGCGTCGCGTACGCCCCGGAGCCAATGTGAATTGCCTTCGTGGGATACCGTCCGGCTGGAACCACGTTGCGCCCCGTGCCGTGAGGCATCCGGCGCGTCGGTCCGCCTTTCTTCCCGCCCAGCCCTGCTTCCCGCCCCCACCGAGGATCACCCACGTCCTGCTCGCGATTACAGTTGCCGTTCGGCAGCATCGAGCGAAGCGGGAGTACGTATGAATCGTTGGGCCGAGATCGTCGTGACGAGAAGCCGGTGGGTCCTCGCTGCCGTCCTGCTCGTGGTGCTCGCCGCCGGCGTCTGGGGGGTCGGGGTCTTCGGCAAGCTGTCGGGCTCCGGCTACTACGTCGCCGACAGCGAAGCCATGCAGGCCCAGCAGATCATCTACGACACGTTCGGATCGCAGACCGCCGACATCATCGCGATGTACACCGCGCCTGAGGGCAGCACCGTCGACGACATCCGGCCCGACATCGAACAGACACTCGCTGCGTTCGACGAGCAGTACCCGTCCGAGTCCATCACGACCTACTGGACGGCACCGCCACCGACGAATCAGCTGTTGCTCTCGACAGACGGGCAAAGCGTGGCGGCAACCATCACACTCGGCACGAACTCGGGTGTGACGTCGGCAGACTTCCAGTCTGCCCTCGACAAACTCGAAGTGCCCGGAGTCGAATCCCAGTTCGCGGGCAATACTGTCGTCTCTGTCGAATTCACGCACACTCTCGAAAGCGATCTCGTCAAGGCCGAGGCCATTGCCATTCCGATAACGCTCATCCTGCTCGTCTTCATCTTCGGTGGCGTGGTGGCTGCGGCCGTCCCCGTCTTCGTCGGTGTCCTGGCCATCTTCTCCTCCCTCGCGACGCTGCGCCTGCTGTCGACGGTCACCGAGGTGTCGTCGTACGCGCTCAACATCACGTCGCTGATCGGTCTGGGTCTGGCGATCGACTACGGGCTGTTCATCGTCAGCCGATACCGCGAGGAACTCGCATCCGGATCGGACCCCGCCGCCGCGACGAAACGAACGATGCTGACCGCGGGGCGCACGGTGATGTTCTCGGCTGCGCTGCTCATCTGCGCGTTCGCCGGCATGCTCGTGTTCCCGCAGGCGGTGCTCAGATCACTCGGCCTCGGCGCCATGGCGTCGGTGTTCAGCGCGGCCGTCCTGTCGCTGACGGCAGTGCCGGCTGTGTTGGCCCTCCTCGGTCACCGCATCAACTCGTGGACCTGGGACCGCGAGGCCTCGACACGTAGCGAGGCCCGCGCACGCAAGTTCTGGGGCGGCCTCGTACGCAAGGTGATGAAGCGGCCCGCCATCATCGCGATCACCATCACCGCAGGCCTGCTGTTCCTCGCCACCCCGGTCTTCCAGGCACAGTTCGGAGAGGTCGAGTACACCGCGTTGCCCGAGGACAGTGCCGCGCGCGCAGCCACCCAGACGCTCCTCGACGAATTCCCGAGCACCGGTAACGGCCCGACGCTCGTCCTGCGCGACGAAGACGGACAAGCAACCGACCCCGATGCCATCCGCACGGTGTCGCGTGAGGTCGCCGGCATCGACGGGATCTCACAGGTCGTCACTGTCGGACAGCAGGGCGACGTCGCCGTGGTGCAGGCCATCTACGCACAAGGTGTGGACGGCACGGATCGGGCCAGCGAGATCACCGACGAACTGCGGGCGATCCCTGTGCCGGACGGCACGGAACTGCTCGTCGGCGGCGGCCGAGCACTGGTCGACGACGCCAATACTGCGGTCTCCGACGCACTGCCGTGGATGGTCCTGATCATGGTGGTGTCCACCCTGATCCTGCTGTTCCTCGCATTCGGATCGGTGGTGCTGCCGATCAAGGCGGTTCTCATGGCGGGCCTGAGTCTCGCCGCAACCTTCGGCGTGCTCACCTGGGTGTTCCAGCTCGGGCACGGAGCGTCCCTGCTCGATGTGGTACCCAACGAACTCGAGCCGACGTTCGTCGTGCTGATCCTCGCCGTGGTGTTCGGTCTGTCCACCGACTACGAGGTGTTCCTGATGTCGCGCATGGTCGAAGCGCGCGCGGCGGGGGCGACGACGGTCGAGGCCGTCGAGTACGGCATCGCACGCACCGGACGTGTGGTCACGTCCGCTGCGTTGCTGCTGATCGTGGTGACCGGCGCGTTCACCATCTCAGGATTGTCGATCATGCGATTCCTCGGTGTCGGCATGATCATCGCCCTGGTCATCGATGCGACCGTCGTGCGCATGCTTCTGGTGCCGTCACTGATCAAACTCATGGGCGAAGCGAACTGGTGGGCTCCGCAGTGGATGAAGAGGATCCACGAGAAGGTCGGGCTCGGTCACTGACAACCCGTCACTGCAGCGGGTAGTCGGGCACGCTGTCGTCGGTGGCGAACAGATCGGTCAGGCGCATCATCGTGCGGAAGAGTGTCCGGTTGGCGAAGGTGAGGTCGTGCAGGCGAATCCGCAGCCGTGAGGGAGGCGCCAGGAACGGGCCGGCACTACCTCGGCGCGCCACCGCGGTCAGTGACCGCATCCGCTGGTCGTACGCGGCGAATGCGGCCACGTGGTCGCCGCGCGCAGCGACGAGTTCACCGGCGAGGACGTAGGCACCGACCATCGCGAGCCCGGTTCCGAATCCGCCGAGCGTGTTGGCGTACCCGGAGTCGCCGACGAGCGCGACACGACGGCGAGTGAACGACGTCATCGTGGTGCGGGCCAGTTCGTCGAGATAGAAGTCGTCGGCGACGAGGGCTGCGTCGAGCATGGTGGGTACCCGCCAGCCCGCGCCCCGGAAGTGCCGGGCAAGGAACTCCTTCTGCGTGCGCACGTCGTGTCGGTCGTAGCCCGGTACGTCGGGGTCGGTGCGGAAGACGAACATCTGCGAGGCTTTCGGTCCGCCGAGCGTCGCGAACCGCCCGGGTTCGTTGTAGCCGTATCCGACAGCTCGGCCGTCGGGCAGCAGGGTGACCAGGTCGTCCGTCGACATGTCGCCGTTGACGACGACGTAGTGATAGCCGAGCCGGCGCAGGTGGTCGGTCTCCGGCCCGAAGGCCAGGGCCCGAACGACGGAGTGGATTCCGTCGGCGCCGACTACGAGGTCGAAACGGTCGTCGCGGCCGTGGGCAAACGAGACCGCGACCCCGCCGGCGTCCTCGGTCAGTGCGATGATCTCGTCGTCGAAGACGAATCCGGCGTGCTGTGCGGCGTGCTCATGGAGCAGTGAGGCGAGGTCGCCGCGAAGGATCTCGACGTCTCCGCCGATGAACTCGCCGGGCATCACCGCCTTGATGCGCCCGTCCGCGTCGACCAACCGGATGTCCGTCTTCGGTGTCTGCGCGGCCAGTACGGCGTCCATGACGCCCATCCGCTCGAGTACCCGGCGGTGGGTACGCCCTTTGAAGTCGACGGCCTGCCCGCCGGGCCGTACGGCCGGCGCCCGTTCGACAACGGTGACGTCGTATCCGTTGCGTCCGAGCAGCAGTGCCAGTGCCGGTCCGGCGATGCTCGCTCCGGAGATCAAGATCTTGAGTGGAGACATGACACTCCCTTAATTGTGTCCGTTAGACGCTTTTAAAAGTAGCGTACGGTAGACGCAGTTTCAAGAGTTGGACGGGAGGAACCATGTCCGAGGCAGCGCCCGAGCCGGGGAGTCCAGCATCACTGACAGAGACCCTCTGGCCCGACCCCCACGCACCAAACGCGGCCCGAAGCCCCGCCTGACCCGCGACGAGATCGTGGCAGCCGCAGCAGCAACCGCCGATACCGATGGGATCGACGCCGTCACGATGCAGCGGGTCGCCGACACGCTCGGCACCGCGAAAATGAGCCTGTACCGGTACGTACCGGGCAAGGCCGAACTCGTCGCACTTGCCCTCGACCACACCCTCGGCGACCCGCCTGCACTTCGATCCGACTCATGGCGCGACCGACTGCGCGAGTGGGCGATCGCATTACACGGCCGTATGCGCGCCCACCCGTGGTCGCTCGACGTCACTGCCGGCACCCGCGTACCCGGGCCGCACGAGCTCGCCTGGTTCGAGGAAGGCTCCGTGCGTTGCGGGCGACACCACTGGACGGCTCACAACGCCTCGACGTCCTCGCCATGCTCACCTTCCACGTACGGGGAAGCGCGCAGCAGGGATCAGGCAGCGCACGCCCCGAGGCGGAACTCGCCGAGCTTCTCGGACCCGTGCTCGCCACCCACAGCGACCGGTTTCCCGAGACAGCGGCGGCGTTCGCGGATCCCGCCGGCAGAGCGCGGCGCGACGACGCATTCTCGTTCGGTCTCGACCGGATCCTCGACGGTGTCGCCACACTGATCGCCGAATGATGCTGCTCTCACCAGAGTTACAGGGCAGTCACTTTCGTGGCGACCACCGGATGCACGGGCTTGGGCGCGGCCCCACAACTCGCGGGTCGCGCGGCGAGCTCCCGGGTCTCGACGTCGACCCGCCAGGCCCGACCGTCGCGGTGTCGTACCAGCGGCTCCGTGCCGGTCTCGTCGACGGCGAAGGCATCCATCGAGTGGTCTCCGACAACGTCACGAACCGCGAGTTCGGCAACCTGGCCCGCCGCTCCCCACGTGCTGCGACCACGCGCGCCGGGCACATAGACCTCACCGCGTGCCGCCGCGCGCACCGCCTCGACGCTCTGCACAGCGTCGAGGCGACCGTACGAGTATCCGGTGGGTAGCACGATCATCGACGGGGCGAATCGGTGCCCGCCGGTGTGAGAGCACTCCCATATCGAGTCCGAGAATTCCGTCTGTAGCGCCGCCGCAATCGGGCGCCCGAGGACGGCACAGCACTGGTCGCGCTTGCCGTGCGCACAGACGAGCACAGTCGGCCCGACACCGCCTCCCCCAGCCGCGGAGAGGTCCGGCCACCACACGCGGCACGATATCGAGCAGCTCCGCCGGATCGGCGACTTCGAGACGTTCGCACCACGCGTTACCCGGTTCGGTGCGAGCGAGGAGCACGGCCTTAGCCGGTCGCGGCATGTCGCGGCCCGGACGTCGGATGAACATGATCCGTAACCCGGCAGCATCCGCGCGGGCCGAGAGTTCACTCGACAACTCTGCACCGAGCGCAGTGCCGTCGAGTACGTCGCGACCCCAAGCCGACGGGAATTCCAGGCATACGTAGCCGGGGGCTGTCGCGGTGGTGCCGGGCAGCGGTTCGTCGACGGCGGACAGCGCAGAGCAGGTGGGGGCAGCGGTGGTCACGTCGCCATTGTGTCCCGCCCGCACATCCGAAGAAAGTCGGGCGGCGACAGTGTCAGCGAGTGCGCCGCAGTCGCCTGACCCCCGCCTGCGTCCAGACTCTGAGGAAGCCCTGGGACAGATAGGCGAGGCAGCCGACGGCGAGCGTCCATTTGGTGACGCTGATCGTGGATGCGGCGCGCACCGTATCGTCGGTGATCTTGTCGCGGTGGTCGAGCAGGTACAGGCCGGCGACGTTCTCCGCGTAGTCGCCCGCCGCGGCGATCACGGGTGCGGTGAGCAGGATTCTGCGCACGGCCGGCGACAGCGACCGATGGTGATCGAGTGCGCGAGCACCGGCCCGCAACGCCACCGCGAAGGTCAGCGGATGGAACATGTCCCAGTAGTAGTGCTCTCGGTAACGGGAAATTTCACCGGGACCGAGATTGTCGAGGATCTTCCGGTACTTCGACGCCGAGAACGTCGTCTGCACCGTGCCGACGGTCAGCGCGGTGGAACCGAGGACGCGGGCGATGTTCGCCTGTGAGACGACGAACAGAGCGGAGGTCGCGAGAAGCTTCCGGTCGGGCGAAGACAAGGCCATGCCCCGATCGTAGGCCAGGTTCGACGAGCTCAGTCGGTGAGGAATGGCATCACCGCTGCTGCGAAATGCTCCGACCGATCGCGATGAATGCTGTGCCCGCACGGAATCTCCTGCACCACACCGTTCGGAAGCAATGACAGCGCGTCGGTGAGCAGACGCGGATCGACCATGCTTCCACGGCGCACGCCACGCAGCAGCATCGTCTGAGACTTCATCGACGGAAGTTGTTCCCACCAGACCGGATTCGGGGTACGGAACTGGAACATCACGGACTCGGTCATCGATCGGTCGAACGAGAACACCGCCCGCGGATTGAGCACCATGCTGGTCGTGGCGTGCCACAGTTCCGCGGGAGTGGGCCGGTGCGCAGGAATCTCGGGTATCGGATCACTCTCGCGCAACGGCATCGGCGCCTCCTCCAGGACAAGGCGGCGCACCAACCCTGGCTGATGCTGCGCCACCAACGAACCGGTGTGCCCGCCGAGGGAATGTCCGACCAGATCTACGGTGTCGAAACCCAGGTGCTCACACAGTCCTGCGACATCGGCAGCGAACTCCGAGAACCGGTACGACGACGCGCGCGCGCTTCGGCCGTGACCACGCAGATCGACAGCGACCACCCGACGCCCGGCTGCGGTCAGCCGCCGGGCGAGCCTGTCCCACGTGCGTCCGTCACCTCCCAGGCCGTGCACCAACACGACCGGAACTCCTGTGCAGGCACCTCGAGGCGCCGAGTCCCGGTAAGCCGTCGCGACGCCGTTCGCGATGCCGTGAGCACAGAGGTTTCCACAACCCGCCAGAGTAGTCAGTCGTAGACACCCTCCACCTTCCAGCCGTCGGCTCCGCGGACGATCAGCAGAGCCCGCCCTCCGTCGAGCAGCACCTGCAGTCGCGCGATATCGCGGGCGGTCTCGGGATCCCACCAGTATTCGTCCACCGGCCAGGGCCCCGCCCATCCTGCCACCTGCCAGCTGCGACTTCCCCATCGCAACTGCGTAGGCCGACCGCTGAGCAGACCTCGCTCGGTGATCGTCACCTCCTCACCCACGTCGTCGTCCACCGTGATCGGCGGTGGCACGTGCATCACCATGGCGGGAGCCGGGGGCGGGAGCCGTCCCGGCCAGGGCTCATCCGGATCCGACGACGGCACCGCCTCCTCCCCTACCGGGACGAGCGTGATCCGTTCGACGGGCCCGCGCCCACCGCTGAGCACTCCCACTCTGACCGCGTCTCCTCCGAGCAGACCCTGTACTCGGACCAGCGCCCGTCGTGCCCGTTCGTCCTCGTCCCCGACGCCGCCCCACAGGCCCAACTGCAAGCACCGGAGGTCACCACCTCCACAGGCTCGAGACGTAGCATCGTGACCCCCGCAGTGGGGCGGTCGGCGCTGCGCCCGGTGAGCCAGCCGTCGAGTTGCCAACGCACTCTGTCGGCGGTCCCCTCGGGGGTCAGCGGTTCGGCACAGCGCCACGTCCGCGCCAGTTCCTCCCCATTGCCGGTGCGGGCAGAGACGAGCAGCCGCGTGCATGCCACACCGGCCGCGGCAAGGCGGGTGTGCAGCAGTTCGGCAAGCATCCGGCCGATGAACGCCGCCGTGTCCACTCGCTCGACCGGAGGGTCGCATGCGTGCTCCACGGTGAGATCGGGAGGAACAGCGCGCCCCGCCGGCGGGCGTTCGGGTAGTCCACGTGCACTCCGGTGCGCCGCCACCGCGTCGGCACCGAACCTCGACGCCACATCGGATCCGGACAGCGCCGCAAACGCACCGACCGTGCGCACTCCGAGCCGACGAAGCAGATCCACCAGTTCGGCTCGTTCCGGAGCGGCCAGCGCCGGTTCCACCGACAGCTGGGATATCGGCAGCGGAGCGAGAACTCGGGGCCGGCGCCGCTCGGCACCAACGTGGCCCGACGGGCGGCGAGCACAGCGGTGGACAGTTCGTCGGCGACACCCACCTGGCATTCCACTCCGACGGACGCGACCTCGTCGACGAGACGTTCGGCGGCGGACTCCTCCGATCCGAACCATCGCACGACGCCGCGCGCCGCGAGAACCACGAGGCCCGGACGTAACACCTCGACACCGGGGGCTGCCGCATCGATCGCCGCGACCACCGGTTCGAACAGTCGCGCATCACGATCCGGATCATTCTGTGCCACATGTAGTTCGGGGCATCTTCCTTGCGCTTCACGGCGCACCGCGCCTCGTACGACGCCGGCCGCCCGGGCCGACGCCGAACATGCAACCACCCGATTCGCGGACACCACTGCAATCGGGGTGGTCGCAGGAATACCCGCTACCGCAGCCGCAGCCACCGCAGGCCAGTCCGGGCACCACACCGCCATGACACGCGGCGACGGCCGGTCGCTCCGGCTCACCG
>BBEG01000058.1 GCA_001312645.1 Rhodococcus sp. JCM 9791 | reverse complement strand
CTGCCGTCGCGGGTGCCCGACCCGACGGCCGACCGGGCTTCGAGGTCACCGCTCGACTCCCGCTCGCGGCCGATCCGGTGACGGAATCACGGGAAGCTCCGGAGCCGCATGACGATTCGCGTGGTGGTGGCCGACGATCAGGAGCTGGTACGGGCAGGGTTCGCGATGATTCTCGGCGCGCAGACCGACATGATGGTCGTTGCGGAAGCGGGCGACGGGTTCGAGGCGGTCGGGGCGGCGAGAGCGCATCGACCGGATGTGGTGCTCCTCGACATCCGGATGCCCGGGATGGACGGGCTGGAGGCTGCGCGCATCGTCTGCACCGAGACTTCGTCGCGAGTGGTCATGCTCACGACGTTCGATCAGGACGATTACGTCTTCGATGCCCTGCGTGCCGGTGCCAGTGGTTTCCTCCTCAAGGACGTCAGACGCGACGACCTCGTACATGCCGTACGGGTTGTCGCAGCAGGAGAGTCGCTCCTGGCGCCGTCCGTCACCCGCACGCTGATCGCCGCCTTCACTTCGGGTGCAGCGACGCTCCCGCCACAGAGCTCGCGGCTCGGTCTGCTGACCACCCGTGAGATCGAGACGATGCGGTTGCTGGGCGCCGGGTTGTCCAACGCGGAGATCGCGGCGTCCCTCGTAGTCAGCGAGCACACCGTGAAATCCCATGTCAGCAGTATCCTTGCGAAGCTGTCCCTGCGTGACCGGGTTCAGGCGGTCATCGCCGCCTACGAAACGGGTCTCATCCGCCCGGGAACACGCTCGGCCTGATCGCATACGCGGAACGTGAGTTCGAGCTGATGCGCCGAAGGGGTGCAGCTCTGCGCGGTCGAGGCCCTCGGCCTTGCTATGCCAGATACTCGCTGAAGGTCTGCACTCCGACCGCCCGCTCCGGGGTCAGGTTGTTTCCGGCGCGAAACGCCGCAAACGCGCGCCCGGGGAGACGGATCGGCCAAATCCCCTTTCTTGCCCCGATCGACGCAGCGTAGGTCCGGGCAAGATCTCGTGCGTCGATGATTTCGGGCCCCCCTACCTCCGGTACCCGACCCGCGGGTGGGGCCGCTGCCAGTCGGGCAAGTTCGTCGGCAACTTCGGCTGCGGCGATCGGCTGGATCCGGATATCCGGTGTGAGAAGAACGGGTAGCGCTTCTGGCGAGCGAACAGTCCGGCCACCAGTTCGTGGAACTGTGTCGAGCGCAGGATGCTGTAGCCGAGCCCGGATCGTTCCAGCTGTTGTTCGACCTCCACTTTGCCCGTGTAGTACCCGAAGGGAATCCGGTCCACACCGACGATCGAGATGAGCACGACGTGCTCGATTCCGGCGACTCGTGCAGCGAGAAGAGGTGCCGAGCGGCGCGGACATCCGCACGTCGGGAGTAGCCGGTCGCGCAGTGCACCACGGTGTCGGCGCCCGCCAACGCACGCTCGATGCCTTCGTCGCGGCCAGATCGGCGACTGCCCACTCGAGTCCGGTTCTCGTGTCGCCGGATCGGTCGTGACGGCTGACCACACGCACCCGGCGCTCGGCATCGCGCAAGCGGTCGACGACATGATGGCCGACGGTGCCGGTGCCGCCCGTAACGACTATCGGTGACGAATTGTTCATGGCCGTCCTTCGCGTCAGATCAGGAGTAATCCCACCGCCGACAGTGCGAAGCCGAGCGCGATGACGCCAACCCGCACATAGTGGTAGCGGTCCCAGGTGTCAGCTTGCTCCTTCCAGTCCGGCGGCGCTCCCTCTTCTGCCCATCGGATCGAGCGATTGTTGATCGGTACGAGAAGCAGGACCGACATCACGACGCTGACCAGCAACAACGCCGACGCACCCAACGTCATCCATGCAGTGGTGTCGCCCCACCCCAGAATCGTCCACAGAATCGCAATGGCGAGCGTGCCGATGTACCAGAACGGCATCACGCGTCCGAGCACCCGCGCGCCGTCGCTGCGAGCAGCCACACCGGCATCGTCAGGTATTCGATACATGATCGGATTGACGAACACTGCGATGGCGAATTCCACTCCCACCAACACGCCGAAGACCACGACCGTGGTGACTGCAACTGCATTCAGCATGGAAACCTCCTGGATATAGCAATGCTAGAAATTAGATCGACGATAACATTTCGACGACTCAAGATCTAGCACTGCTAGAATCATGGTATGTCAGTGCAGGAGCGCAAAGCGCGTGAGCGGGCTTCCCGCCACAGGTCGATCATCGCGGCAGCGCGTGAGATGGCAGAGGCAGAAGGGTGGGACGCCGTCACCACTCGGCGATTGGCCGAACGGATCGAATACAGCCAACCCGTGCTCTACAGCCATTTTCGGGGTAAGGACGAGATCATCGCGGCTGTCGCACTGGACGGTTTTTCCGAGATGACCCTGGAGTTGTCCCGAGCGGTCTCCGGAACCCACTCGCCACGCGCCGCTGTCGCTGCCCTCACGAGTGCCTACATCGCGTTCGGAGAGCGACATCCTGCCGTGTACGACTCGATGTTCAACCTCGACAACGGACTGCCTTTCGCGGACCCTGCGACCCCGGCCCCGATGCGTGAGTCCTTCCAAGTCCTACACGACACGTTGACACTGGTCGCGGGAACCGTCGAACCGGGTCTGCTGGCCGAGGTCTACTGGGCTGCAGTGCACGGTCTGGTCGAGCTCACCCGAACGGGCAGGGTTCCTCCGCAGGACACCGCACGTCGCATCGAGGTGCTCGTCGATCGCTTTGCCGTCGAATGAGGGGCCGGGCGTGGTCCGGGAGGATTTCTTCCGGACCACGCCGGTTCGGCGTCGACTACCAGAGGCGCCGGGTAGCCAATTCTGCGCCCTTGGTGAGTGATTCGAGCTTCGCCCACGCGATCTGTGGGTGGATGCGACCGCCGAGACCGCAGTCGGTCGAGCGATCACATTCTCGGGGCCGACGACGCTCGCGAACCGCTCGATCCGGTCGGCGACGAGTTCGGGGTGCTCGACCACATTCGTGGCGTGACTGATCACGCCGGGCACGATCTGCTTGCCATCGGGTAGCGTCACGTCCTCCCATACCCGCCATTCGTGCTCGTGACGGACGTTCGCGGCCTCGAACGAATACGAACCGGCGTCGATCGTCAGCATCGTCTCGACGAGGTACTTGAACTCGAGATCGGTGGTGTGCGGGCCGTGCCAGCTGCCCCAGCACAGGTGGAAACGGATCCGGTCCTCCGGTAACCCACGCAGGGCGTGGTTGAGCGCCTCCACGCGGATGCGGGTGAATGCGAGATAGTCCTCCACCGTGGGTTCCGGGCTGATCTGATCCCAGTTCTCGGCGATCGACGGGTCGTCGATCTGCAGGATCAACCCGGCATCGATGATCGCCTGGTATTCCTCGCGCATCGCGTCCGCGCAAGCCCAGATGAACTCTTCTTCGGATGTGTAGAACTGATTTCCGATTCGCGATGCGCTGCCGGGTGAGAGCGAGGTGATGAAGCCGTGCTCTGCCCCGGATGCAGACAGGGCGGACTTCAGGTTCGCAATGTCCGACGCGATCGCGTCATGTCCGGTGTAGGTGACGGGACCCGTCGCGGTAGGAAACACCGGAGCCTCGTCACCGACGGAGACACCGCTCTTCGGATCGCTGTAGGCCTCGGCGAACGTGGCCCAGTCACGTCGGTCCGGGAACGTCGTGAGCCGCACGTTGCCGGGTGTCGACCGGACGGGCTCGCCGCCGAACGGTCCACCTTCGGCCAGTTCCAGCCCGGACAGACGCTGGAACGAGTACGACCACCAGGCGCCGTAGTCGACGGCCGAAGACATCGCCTTTCCGTATTCGCCGTCGCCGGGTGTGGTGATCCCGAGGTCGATCTGGCGACGAACCAAGCGTCGACCTGTCCGGCGAGTAATTCCGAATACTCTCTCGTCGTGTCGAGCCTGAATCCGTCCGCGGCATCCCGGCGTGCCCGGTTGGCGGCCACCAGCTCGTCGGTTCGAGGCAGGCTCCCGGCGTGCGTGGTGCGAATGTGTTTCGTGGTCATGGTGATCGGGTGCTTTCTGGGAATCGTTATCGGTCGAGCTCGGACCGAACCGTTGCTGCCGCGGCGACGAGGTTCGTCAACGACGCCGTGACCTCATCGGTGCCGCGGGTCTTGAGTCCGCAGTCCGGGTTGACCCACAGGCGCTCGGCGGGAACGGCGCGCAGCGCTTCGCGAAGAGACTCGGCGATCTCGTTCTCGCTCGGAACCCGCGGTGAGTGGATGTCGTAGACGCCGGGGCCCACTCCGAGGTCGAATCCGATTGCGTTGAGGTCGTCGAGCACCTCCATGTGTGAACGCGCGGCCTCGATGGAGGTGACGTCGGCGTCGAGTTCTGCGATCGCCTCGATGACCTCTCCGAACTCCGAGTAACACAGATGGGTGTGGATCTGCGTCGAATCCGCCACGCCGGACGTCGAAAGACGGAATGCCCCGACTGCCCACTCCAGGTATTCGGCCTGATCGGACTTGCGAAGCGGCAACAGTTCTCGCAGTGCCGGCTCGTCGACCTGGATGATGCGCACTCCCGCAGCCTGCAGGTCCACCGTCTCGTTGCGGATGGCCAGGGCGATCTGATCGGCGGTGTCGGCGAGAGGCTGGTCGTCGCGGACGAACGACCACGCGAGAATCGTCACGGGACCGGTGAGCATGCCCTTGACCGGCTTGTCGGTGAGCGACTGTGCGTAAGTGATCCAGTCGACGGTCATGGCATTCGGCCGCGCGACATCGCCGTAGAGAATCGGCGGACGTACACAACGGCTTCCGTACGACTGGACCAGCCGTTCTCGGTCGCGAAGAATCCGTCGAGCTGCTCGGCGAAGTACTGCACCATGTCGTTGCGCTCCGGCTCACCGTGCACGAGCACATCGATTCCGAGCTTCTCCTGGAGGGCCACCACTTCAGCGATCTCGTCGCGCATCCGCTGCACGTAATCCGCGCGTTCGATCTCGCCCTTGCGCAATGCGGCTCGGGCCACCCGGATGCGCGTGGTCTGCGGGTACGAGCCGATGGTGGTGGTCGGCAACAGAGGCAGATCGAGATGCTGTCGCTGGATCTCGCGGCGCCGATCGGCGACGTGCGAGTGCGGTTCGATGCGATCGAGTCGAGCATGCCGCGCACCTGGCGGTTGCGTAGGCGAGGATCGGACGCGCGTACATCGGCAGCCGCGTGCGCCGCGGCGAGCTCGGAAGCCACGGCGTCGCGGCCGATGCGCAGTGCCGTCGACAAGGTGACGACCTCGGCGACCTTCTCGGTGCCGAATGCCAGCCACGCGCGCAGCGATTCGTCGAGGCTCGACTCTGCCTCGATGGTGTACGGAACGTGCAGCAACGAGCATGACGACGACACCGCCACCGAGCCCGTCGAGCCGAGCAGTGTGGCGAGGGTGCCAGGGCCGTCTCCAGATCGGTGCGCCACACGTTGCGGCCGTCCACCACGCCCGCCACGATCAGCTTGTCCGCCAGGGCAGGCAGTCCGGCGATGTCTGCCGAGTCACCTGCGACCAGGTCGACCGCGAGGCCTTCGACACCGGTGCGAGCGAGTGCACCGAGCGCCGGACCGAGGCTGCCGAAATAGGAGCGACGAGGATCGCAGGACGGTCCTGTGCCTGCGACAGCGTGCCGTACACCTGTTCGACCGCGGCGACGGTCGCGTCGTCGAGATCGCGGACGAGTGCGGGCTCGTCGAGCTGCACCCACTCGACTCCGGCGGCGGCGAGTTGCGACAAGAGGTCCTGATACAGCGGGACCAGCTCATCGGCACGGTCGAGGAGCGGGCCCTGTTCGCTGGTGGACTTCGACAGCAGCAAGAACGTCAGCGGGCCGACGACTACCGGGCGGGCCGGAACGCCGAGCGCGCGGGCCTCGGCGACTCGCCGAGCACCTTCGACGGATCGAGCGAGAAGACCGTGTCAGGGCCGATCTCGGGGACGAGGTAGTGGTAGTTGGTGTCGAACCACTTCGTCATCTCGAGCGGTGCGACGTCGTCGTTGCCTCGCGCGGCTGCGAAATAGCGGTCGAGGTCGTCGGCGATACCCGACACCCGGGGCGGTAGTGCGCCGAGCATGGCTGCAGTGTCGAGGATGTGGTCGTAGTACGAGAACGTGTTGACCGGAATCGAATCGAGCCCGGCGTCGCGCTGCGCAGCCCAGGTGTCGGCGCGCAGTCCGGCGGCGACCTTCTCCAGCCCGGCGCGGTCGATCCGGCCGGCCCAATACGATTCGACGGCCTTCTTCAGTTCACGCTGGGGTCCGATCCGTGCGGAGCCGAGAACGGTGGCGTGGAAGGCAGGGGCAGCATGGAAGGTAGGGACAGAGGGTGTAGGCACTGGTGGTACTCCGGTGGTCGGTCCTTGATGGCCTACCGCCCGTAGGATGCGCGAATCCGACCGAGCCCAGTCGACTCCGGCCCGGCCGGAGCGAGAGAATACGATGCGGGTCCGCGCGCCCGGTCCACGAGGCGGCACACCGCCGGGCACGGCGTGCCCGGCGCAGATGGCAGGTATTCGGACTTGCAAGCGCCCGAGCTGTGGGCCCGTACCTACTGGCCGTCGCTTCCCGGGGTGATGCCCAGTGCTGATGACGGCGGTCGTTCCTGCATACCGCTGCGGGACAGTCCCGGATTCTCACCGGGTTCCCTCTTCCACACCCCGCGCAGGGGTGCTTCGACGCCGCCACGGCCTTCGGGGCTCCTCACGACCGGCACGGCGAACCAACTACATCCCGGAGTATAGCCACGTCCTCATTCGAACGGGCAAAGCAGGAAGAACGGTTACAACGCAATCAGACAGATACAACCCTGCCGAGGGTTTGTATCTGTCTGCGCGGGTTGTATTTCCGTCGGTGCGTTTCTGTCGGCTGTGCTGGTCAGGAGTGGCGAAATCCTTTGCCGGTTCGGTCACGGGGATCCGGCGCCAGGCCGAGGAATTCCGACCGAATGCGATCCCACGCCTCGAGGTGCACCCACACCGGTTCGTCCGTCAGCTGCTGCATGTTCGTGAGGAACGGGGTGGGCAACATGATCGTGAGCATCTGTTCGTCACGGCCGTTGAACAGGCGCACACCCCACGACGTCGGTGCGTCGTCCGTGCCGATCCTGCGGTACAGCTCTGCCCGGCCGCAGCGACGGATACGGCCGAGCTCCGGTCCGCTCGCGGTGTGCTCGCCGATGCACAGGTGAAAATGCCAGCGACCGAAGTCGACGGTCGCATACCCGTCGTACATCGAGATCTTCTTCGGAGCATTGGGTGCCGCGACCTCGAGCGCCGAACCTTCGATGAGCAGGCCGAACCACATGTCGTCCCAGTACTCGTCGAACAGCAACCGGATCAGCCGCAGTAGTGAGTCCTCATCGGTGGGAAGCGGCCAGCGCTGTTCGCGACCACCGTCCTCGGTGTCGACGATCTCAGGGGCGAATGCGACTGTCACAGAATCTCCTTCGTCGATGCTTTCGGTGGGCTGGGGAAGACGCAATCGCCGCACACGCCTCCGCCCGGGACGCGGTAGTACAGGCAGCAACTGCGACGTCGGCCGGTGGACCGGACCATCGTGCCGACCAGACGTGGATCGTCGAAGAGTGTGTCGATGTGCGCCTGCGCGGCATCACCGATCACGCGTCCGGCCCCGATCAGCGCGGACGCGGAGTTACCCCACATCAAACCCGGGGCGACGATGTCGCTCCACGCGTCGATGAGCGGTTCGAGCTGGTCGTCGAGGATTTCACCGGTGGTCGAACCGAATTCGGGGTCGACGATGTGCAGTCGCAGCCCCCCGTCGTTGCACCACAGCAACGTGTCCGGGTCGAGGCGGACACATCGGCCCGAGTCGACGACCGAGCCCAACGACACCGACCACATCCGGGCGGCGTAGCCGAAGAAGAGAGTCGACGCGGCCACTCGGGCCTCCCCGGTTCCCATCCGGTGCGCAGTATCCGACACCAACGGGTCGCGAATCATACTGTCGCGCAGCGCAGACGTCTGCTGCCACCGGCCGTCCGGTACTGCGCCGGTGCTCACCGAGAAGTAGGGACTCAGCGCGGCAATGCGCCCGAGTACTGCGGCAGGGTCAGACACGGCTGTCCTCCGAATCGAGGTCGAACACCAGTGTGCGCGGATCGAAGCGCATCCGTCCACGATCGAATGCTGCTCCGATGCGACCGGACTCGGCCAGAGCTGCGGGGGAATCACAGGTCAGGGTGCGGTCGGCGTCGAGCAACCACATCCGGTCGGACACACGCAGCGCGAGTTCGAGTTCGTGGGTGGACATGATCACGGCGAGGTTCTGTTCGACGGCGAGGCCCCGCAACACGTCGACGAGTTCGACCCGGGACGGCACATCGAGGAACGACGTCGGCTCGTCCAACACCAGTAGCGATGGGTCCTGTGCGAGGGCGCGAGCGGTGAGTGTGCGTTGTCGCTGCCCATCGGACAGCTCGCTGAACTGCCGGGACGCCAGTTCTGCCGTGCCGACCGCGTCGAGCGCCCAGTCCACCGCGGCCTTGTCCTCCGGCGAGAGTCGTGCGCTGGCAGGGAGGTGCGGCGTCCGTCCGAGGGCGACGAGTTCGCGCACCGTCAGCAGGCCGGGATCGATACGTTCGGTGAGGACCACGGAGATGCGGGTCGCGAGGTCTGCGGGGCGAATCGACGACACGTCGTCGCCGTCGATCAGCACCTGTCCGCGCAGCGCCGGTTGCAGGCCACACAGGGTGCGGAGCAATGTCGATTTACCCGCGCCGTTGGGACCGACCAGTGCGGTGAGCTCCCCGCGGCGAGCGACGGCGTCGAGACCGGTCGCGATCTCGGTGATGCCACTCTTCCGCAACGCGCGGCGACGTGTATAGCCGATCGTCACATCGCGCAGTTCCACACCGTTCACAGGGCCGTGGCTGTTCACAGGGCCGCTCCCAGTGCTCCACGCCGCTACGCACGAGGACGACGATGACGACCGGCGCGCCGACGAGCGCGGTCACCGCGTTGAGCGGGAACACCGTGTCGGTGCCCGGCATCTGGCTCGCCACACCGCATACCAGTGCCACCACCGCACCGAACAGTGCGACTCCGGGCAGCAGCACTCGATGATCGGAGGTGCCGAATGCCATGCGCGACAGGTGCGGAACGATGAGACCGAGGAATCCGATGGGTCCGCAGAAGGCGGTGGTGACGCCCGCGAGCAGTGCAGCCGACACCACCGTCTCAGTCGGACGACACGGATGTCGATGCCCATCGACCGCGCGTATCCCTCGCCGAGCAGGAGCGCGTTGAGGGCCCGCACCGTCAGCAGCGCGATGACGATGCCGGCGACGACCACGGGAACCAGCAGCTTCAGGTCCGACCACGTGGTCGCAGTGAAACTGCCCAGACCCCATACGAGGAACTGCTGGGCGCGCTGCGGGTCGGCGTAGACAAGGAGCACGGACACGACTGCGGTGGTCGCCGATCCGAGCATCACACCGATGAGCAACAGCGTCACTGCCGAACGCACCCACCGCGACAGCACCACGATCATCATCAGTACGGCCGCAGCACCGAGCGCGGCAGCGATCACCACTCCGGTGCGACCGAGTCCGGCGAGGTTCGCGGTGAATCCGCTCGCTCCGCCACCACCGGCCACGACGACCAACGCAACACCGAGACTCGCGCCGGAGCTGGCACCGAGGATGTAGGGGTCGGCGAGTGCGTTGCGGAACAGGGTCTGCATCTGCAGGCCGGCGATGCCGAGCGCCGCGCCGACAGTGATCGCGGTGAGCGTGCGAGGTAGCCGGAGGTCGCGGATGACCATGCCCCAGCGCGGATTCTGCGCGTCCTGTCCGAGCAGGACGCGCAGGGTTTCGCCGAGTGGCACCGTGACCGACCCCACCGTCACCGATACGACGGTGCGACCACGAGCGCCGCGATCAGCGCGGCGAACACCACCGCCACGCGGCGAGCGCGAACCGGGGGAGCGATGGTCTCAGTGTTCGCAGGTGCCGCGCTGAGCACGGTGGTCACGCGGGAAGTTGCTGGTAGAACGTGAATTCGTGGTCGGGTAGCAGCTCGGGATGCAGGATCGCGACGAGGTCGGACAGGACCAGATCGGGTCGCAGCACGCCACGTTCGTAGTAGTCGTTACCGCCGCCGGGTCCGAGCGCCTTGTTCGCGTTCCACACTTGACCGGTGCCGACCGCCGCGAGCTCGCCGTAGCGTTCGTCGTCGGCGAGAGCGTCGGCGACCGAGGTCCAGCTGTTGACGACAAGCCAGGTCGGTGCGTCGGATGCCTCAGCGACCACGACCTCGAAGTCGAGGGGCAGCGACCCGGTGCTGGCGACGTCCTGCCACGGCCACTGCGCGCCCGCGTCGGTGAAGAGGCGGCCCATGTAGCTGCCGCCCGACGACATGTACCAGGTTCCCTGCGACATCCCGCCGAGCAGCGCCGGTGCGGGTTCCGCTCCAGCTGCCTGGTCGGCTACCTCCAGGTAATCGCTGCGGATTCCGTCGTAGACCTCCGCGGCGCGGGCTTCCGTGCCGGTCAGTGCCGCCATCACCTTGATCCACTCGGCGCGACCGAGCGGCGATGCTTCGAGCCACTCGGCGTTCGCGACTACTCCGATCCCGGCTTCGCGCAGCTGCGAATAGGCGGGGTCGTCGGTACCGCCGGTCATCACCACGTCGGGTGCGGCGACGACGACGGCCTCGGTGTCGATGGTGCCGCCGGCCGCGTATTCGGTGACGTCTCCTGATGCGATCCGATCGACGACCGCGGTGTCGCTGACCATCGATCCATTGGACACGCCGGTGAGTACGTCGAGCGCGTCGAGTTCGGTGACGAGCGGCAGGTGCGTCGTCGAACCCGAATACAGGCTGGTGATCGGCACCGAGATCTGCTGGGCATCAGGCAGATCGTCCGACAGTTCCGGTGCCGGTGCGCCGCACTTGACCAGCACATACGACTCCGGTTCGGCGCCCGGGTACGGCTCGTCGACAGTCAGCACCTGGTAACTGTTCTCGTAGGTGATCGAGAAATTCTGGGCGTCGACGACCTCGGACTTGTCGGGGAAATAGTCGACGCCCGGATCGAAGTCGGTGATACAACCGTCGGAGGCAGCAGTGTCTGTGTCGGTGGCCGCGGTCGAACAGCCGGCGAGGGCAAGACCCGCGACTGTCACAGCGCTGAGAAATCGGAGGGGTACGGCGCGAACGCGCATGGCGAAGACGCCCTTTCTCGGGGAGAATCCGCCCCGTCCAGGTGAGTACGGCGACGTGAGTATCTGGCTCCCGGGAATATTGCTCCCGGTCACAGTGGCGGGACCGCGCCGGAGTCACACCGGCTTCCTCATGCGTCGTCGCATACGACGTCGGGGAATTTAACACACGGACCAAGACGGCAATACGGACCGGGCTGTGCGTGGCTATCGTGGAGGGACCACAACGATCGAAAGGACCGGTATGGGTGTCAGCTTGGCCAAAGGTGGAAACGTCTCGCTCTCGAAGGAGGCGCCGAACCTGACGGCGGTGACGATCGGTCTGGGCTGGGACGTCCGGGCCACGACGGGAACCGACTTCGATCTCGATGCCAGTGCGCTGGTTGCGGGAGCGGGCGGCAAGGTGCTTTCCGACCAGCACTTCGTGTTCTACAACAATCTGCGTTCGCCCGATGGTGCCGTCGAGCACACCGGCGACAACCTCACGGGTGAGGGCGACGGCGACGACGAATCGATCAACATCGACCTCGTCGCCTTGTCTGCGACGTGCAGTCGGTCGTGTTCCCGGTGTCGATCCACGACGCGACGCGCGCGGCCAGTCGTTCGGGCAGGTGCGCAACGCATTCATCCGCGTCGTCGACCGTTCCGACGACCGTGAGCTCGCCCGCTACGACCTGACCGAGGATGCATCGACCGAGACCGCGATGGTCTTCGGTGAGCTGTACCGCCATGGCAACGAGTGGAAGTTTCGGGCCATCGGCCAGGGCTATGCGTCCGGGCTCGCGGGTATCGCGCGGGACTACGGTGTCAGCATCGGCTGAACCGGACCGATGAACGAGCGAGGGGTACTCGGAAAGCCCGAGTACCCCTCGCTTCATTCGTTCAGTTCTCGACCCAGAGTTCTTCGGGCAGTGGGGAGCCCAGCGTGTAGAGCCGCAGACCGTGGACGTTCTCGCCCATCATCACGGAGGGTGAGGAGCGGACGTACCAGACGCCCGGATCGAGTTCGACGATCCGTTGCTGGACGACGTCATAGGCCTGCGTGCGTTCGTCGATCGTCTCCGCGGTTCTGCCGGCGTCCAGTGCCTCGTCGAGTTGTGGGTCGGAGACACCCATGAAGTTGCCGGTCGACTCGGAGTGGAACGCGGTCCACAGCGCGTAATCCGGGTCCTGGGTGATCGCCGACGAGACCATCATGTCGAAGTCGTGCGCACCGGCTCTCGCGGCTCCCGTGGGGAAGTCCACTACCTCGACGTCGACCTTGACGTTGTCGTAGGCGTTGAGCTGCGCCTGCAGGCCCTCCGCGGTTGCCTGGTTGTCGACGCCGGTGTAGGTCGTGAACGTGAACTCGACGGGTTTTCCGTCGGCGGCCAGCTCATCGAACAATGCCTGGGCGGCCTCTGTGTCCTGCTGTGCAAGTGGAATGTCGGAGTAGAACGGCGAGTCCTCCGGGAACAGGGTTCGCGGCACGTCACCGTCACCGTTGAACACTATGGTGTTGATCATGTCGCGGTCCACGGCCAGGGCTACCGCCCGGCGCGCTCGCTCGTCGTCGAACGGGGCGCGGCGGAAGTTCATTCCCAGATACTGTCCGCCGCCGGCGGACACAGTGGAAACCTGTGCTCCCGCGTCCTGCGCTCGAATGACGCTCGACGGATTCGTTTCGGTGGACAGGTCGGCGTCGCCGGTGGTGATCGCGTTCACCCGCTGGTTGGTGTCTGCTACCGAGCGGATCGTGATCGCGTCGAGGTAGGGTTTCGGCGCATCCCAGTAATCGGGGTTGCGTTCGAGTTCGATCGCGCCTTGCCGCATCCATCGCGTGAGTTCGAACGGTCCGGCACCGACAGGTGCTTCGTCGAATGCTGCTCGGCCGTTGCCGAGTGCGGTCGGTGAGGCGATCCAGTTCATGGACGTGGCCAGCATCCCCTGCGGGAAACTGGGATTCGGTTCGTGCAGAACCACCTTCAGTGTGGTCTCGTCCACCACCTCGGTGGATGCGACCTGGGAAATCTGGCGGATGGCAGTGGATCCGAGTGCCGGGTCGCGGAGTCGCTCCCAGTTGAACTGGACTGCGGCAGCGTCGAGTGGGGTGTCGTCGGTGAACGTGAGGCCGGGACGAAGCGTGAGCTCGTAGGTGGTGCCGCCGTCGGTGCTGTCGAACCCCGTGGCCATGGTGTATTCGATCTCGTTGGTGTCGGGATCGTTGATCATCAGAGTGCCGTAGAGGGCGTTGCCTAGTAGTGGTTGGTGCACCCATGTATTGGAGAGGCCGGCGGGGTCGAGGGTTCGGGGCTCCCCGATCTGAAGGGCGCTCAATTCGCCCCCTGTCACCGGGTTTCCGGTCTCGGTTGCGCTCTGCGATTCGGTCGGGCTCGAGCCGCAGGAGGCAAGGAGCAGCATCGAGACCGCAGTGGCGAGCACGATCCTTGCGGGATGGGGTCTGATCATCATCAACCTCTCGGGCGGCGTGCTGAACAGGCGAACTGCAGATGGCGTCCGGCGAGTGTCGGGCGCGTATTCGGATCGATCCGAAACTAGGCGTCGGAGCTGGGTTAAGTCAACCGTTCGATCTCAATTTCTGCGAAATGGTTTTGTCGGAGTCATGATTTCTCTTTGAAACGGTTGACTTAACTACGGCGCGGCAGATAACTTACGGGGGTCGATCGAATGAAACCGGGGACGTGCTGTGGCGAAAGACTCGAAGAACATGCAGCATTCGAATGCTGTGCAGCGTGTCGACGGGTCGAATACCCGACTGCTTCTGATTTCCGTCGCCGAGAAGTTGGTCGCCCAGAACGGACCCGACGGAGTGTCATCGCGGCAGATCGCCGCTGCTGCCGGCCAGACCAACAACTACGCGGTCCAGTATCACTTCGGGAGTAAAGAAGGATTGCTCGACGCGGTGTTCGCTCACCGACTCCAACGCGTCGACACGATGCGCGCCGAGTTGTTCGACAGCGTGTCACGGGAAGGGGAAGATGCCTCGGTGAGGAAATGGCTCGACGTCTTGCTCCTCCCTCTGGCCGATGAGGTACTCGACCCCGACAGTCGGTATGTCGGCTTCCTCGCTCGCGTGTTCTTGTACCGGTTCAACGAGATCCCATTGTGGTTCGGTGGTGGCGAGCGGCCGGTCAGCCGAATCGCGATCAGCGCGGCGGAGGAGATCAGGGCGCAGATCTCCTACGTGCCGGAGGTCGTCCGGAACCGGCGCATGCACGTGGTGTTCGCCAACTGTCTGCTGGCGTTGGCGAGCTTCGAACAGCAACTGGCGAGCGGCGAGACCCCGGACCTTCCCTTCGACGCCTTTGTCACCGACCTGCTGGATACTGCTGCGCACGCACTCGTCACACCTGTATCGGAGGCGACGGCCAGTGCATTGCGCGCACACGAGACCCGATCGGAAACTTCATGAGCGCACCCCCGAAGAGCACGCCCGAAGGAGCCCCCAACGTCGTCGTCATCCTTCTCGACGACCTCGGATTCGGGCAGATAGGTTGCTACGGGTCCGATATCGCAACACCCAACATCGATCGACTCGCCTCGGACGGATTGCGATTCAATCGCTTTCATGTGACGGCACTGTGCTCGCCCACTCGTGCGGCGCTGCTCACGGGTCGCAATCACCACGCTGTGGGAATGGGATTCCTCTCCGACATCCCCACCTCCGAACCCGGGTACACCGCGAGCATTCCTCCGACGGCGGCGGCATTGCCGAGGATTCTGCGTGACGCCGGGTGGAGCACCATGGCGGTGGGGAAATGGCATCTGACCCCACCGGGGGAACGCAGCAGTGCGGGGCCGTTCGACCGGTGGCCGCTCGGGTTGGGATTCGAGAAGTACTACGGATTCCTTCGCGGCGACTCCAATCACTGGGCTCCGGAGCTGGTGCGCGACAACAGCTATGTCGATCCACCGCGCGGCCCGCGTGAGGGATACCACTTGACCGAAGACCTCGCCGACGAAGCGATTCGGATGGTCGTGAACCAGCAGGAATCCGCTCCCGGCAAGCCCTTCTTCCTGTACTTCGCGACCGGGGCGATGCATGCGCCGCACCACGTCGAACGGTCGTGGGCGGATGCTACGCAGGAAAGTTCGACGGCGGATGGGAGCGGTGGCGGGAGAGCGTGTTCGAACGGCAACTCGCAGCCGGGATCGTGCCGGAGGGGACGACACTGACCGAGCGGCCGTCGTGGGTTCCGGACTGGGATTCCCTGACCGACGAGGAACGCCGGGTCTATGCGCGGATGCACGAGGTCTACGCCGGATTCCTCACCCACACCGACGCGCAGATCGGCAGGGTCGTCGACAGTCTCGACAAACTCGGTGTCCTCGACAACACGCTCATCTTCGTGATGTCGGACAACGGTGCGAGCGCCGAAGGTGGGGTGGGCGGTACGTACAACGAGCACCGCTTCACCCATAACATTCGCGACGATGTTTCGGACAGTATGGCGCTCCTCGATGATTGGGGCGGACTCGACGGGTATCCGCACTACGCGTGGGGGTGGGCGTGGGCCGGCAACACACCGTTTCGGCTGTGGAAGCGATACACCTGGCTCGGTGGCACCCGTGTTCCCATGATCGTGCACTGGCCCAGCGGAATCCGCGATTCCGGTGGGGTACGCGATCAGTTCGCTCACGCGATCGACATCCTGCCCACGGTCCTCGACGCATGCGGCGTGGAGATGCCGGAGACGGTCGATGGCGTCGGTCAGCTCCCGGTGAATGGAGCGAGCCTGCGCCCGGCCTTCGGCGATGCTGCCGAGCCGTCGCCCCGATCGACCCAGTACTTCGAGATGCTCGGATCTCGGTCGATCGTGGCCGACGGCTGGAAGGCCACGACCGACCACGTCTCCACGGGGGTTCTCGATGAGGAGTTGCTGATGGAAGGCAGCCGGGACTTCGACACCGACACCTGGTCGTTGTTCCGTCTCGAATCGGACTTCTCGGAGGCGCATGACGTGGCCGGTGAATACCCGGACGTCGTCCGTGCCCTCGAACGGCAGTGGTTCATCGAGGCCGGCCGCAACAACGTGACCCCGCTCGCCGACAGCCTGCGAGGTCGAGTGGGGGCCCTCAGATCACGTCGGTACCCGATCCCGCCGCTTCTCACGTTGTATCCGGAAGGCGGACCGGTCTCGGACGATTCATTGCCACGGATGGCGGGCGGTGGCCGGGTCCTCGCCGAGGTGGACGTACCTGACAGTGTTGCAGAGGGGGTCCTGTTCGCACTCGGTGACTGGACCGGAGGTTTTGCCGCGTTCGTCGACCGAGGCATCCTGACCGTGGTCGCCGCGACACCGAGCGGTGAGATCCGGGCGGTCGCCGATCGTCCGCTCAGCGGAGGGCGCCACACCCTCGGATGCGTATTCCGACCCGGGCCGAACGGGCTGCTCCGACTGGAAGCGCTCGTCGACGACGTCGTCGTCGGAGCCGCTGAGCACAACCACGAATTGCCTCACGCATGGCAACACGGCGGTGCGTCGCTGACCCTCGGATACGACAGAGGGCTGCCCGTGTGCAAGGGATACGACCCTCCCTTCGCGTGGAACGGCGTCCTCCACCGGGTGACCGTGGAGGCCACCTCCGACCGGCCTGTGGTCGAGAAGGACGTCATCCGAATCGCAATGCAGGTCGATTGACAAACCGACGAACGGGGATCACACCATGACCGGCACATCCATCGGCGCAACCGTCGACTCCGCAAATGGAGATGCCTCGAACTACTCCGTGGTCGACAATGCTGTGCGGCTACCGGGATTTGCGAGCGTGTAGATCTCGCCTCAGCGCACCAGCTTCCACTTCGTCTCGTGGCGGTAGAACGTCGACCGTTTGAGCGCCCGAGAGTTCGGGACACCGTCGCGGGTGAGGAATGCGGAGGGAGAACCGAGCTGCACGGCCCTGCCGGTGAGCCACTTGTAGCCGCCGAACCATCGGGCCCGGTCGACCGCTGCGCGCAGTCCCGGCATCTGCGGAGTCGGTTCGATCCGGATGCCGGGCACGTGCCGGAGAACAAGCGGGTGTCGTCGACGTATGCCTCACCACGAGTGAGCCTTCCTCGCCGTGGACGAGCGCGCGTCCGACGAGGGCCACGCCTGCGTCGTCGCGGATGAGCGGGATCGACTTTGCGTCACCCTGCAGTGCGACGGAGGCAGCTTTCGAACCGGTGCGTAATCCGTAGGCCTCGGTCGCGGGCGTACGCGACTCGGGGACATAGGCGATCTCGGTCGCGAGGCGGTCGGTGCGCATCAGCCGGGTCAGTGTCGCGGCGAACGCTGCGTCGTCGCCCACGATGATCAGTCGTGGGTCGTCCACCGACTCGGTGTGTGCGAACACGTCCTCGAAGTCGTCCTTCTCGGGAATCGCAGGAGCCGACAGCGCGGTCACGGAGGTGAGTGCCAAAGGGAGTGGCACATCGCCGCATCTGAGCACTACCGGGGTCAACTGATCTCCTCGCTGGTCACGATCGGGCGGCCGTCGGTCAAGCGTCCACTGTAATCCGAAGCGGTACCGGTCGTGGGGACCCGGATCGTGGCGGGCCGGACAGACCATTCGGATACCGAACCCGGATGCTCGTCGAAGGTGGACTACACTGTGGTCCCGGCTGCTGCCCGGATTCGGGCAGGACCCTGCAGGCGAGACCGCCCGCACGAACAACCCTGCCTGAGGAGCGCGAAATGCCGGCAATCGTCCTGATCGGAGCCCAGTGGGGCGATGAGGGCAAGGGCAAAGCAACCGATCTGTTCGGCGGACGGCTGCAATGGGTCGTGCGTTACCAGGGCGGCAACAACGCAGGCCACACCGTCGTGCTGCCGAACGGCGACAAGTTCGCGCTGCACCTGATCCCGTCGGGCATCCTCACGCCGGGTGTCACGAACGTCATCGGAAACGGTGTCGTCGTCGATCCGGGTGTGCTGCTCGAAGAGCTCGCGGGCCTCGAAGAGCGCGACGTCGATACCTCGCGTCTGCTGCTCTCGGCCGATGCGCACCTGATCATGCCGTACCACGTGGCCATCGACAAGGTCACCGAACGGTTTCTCGGCGCGAGGAAGATCGGCACCACCGGCCGCGGTATCGGCCCGTGCTACCAGGACAAGATCGCACGTGTCGGTGTCCGTGTCGCAGATGTCCTGGACGAGAAGATCTTCACCCAGAAGGTCGAGGCGGCTCTCGAGTACAAGAACCAGGTGCTCGTCAAGATCTACAACCGCAAGGCTCTCGACCCGCAGCAGGTCGTCGACGAGGTTCTCGGCCAGGCCGAGGGATTCAAGCACCGCATCGCCGACACGCGTCTGCAGCTCAACGAGGCGCTGGAGCGCGGCGACACCGTGCTGCTCGAGGGCTCGCAGGGCACGCTGCTCGACGTCGACCACGGCACCTACCCGTACGTGACGTCGTCGAACCCCACTGCCGGCGGTGCCGCCGTGGGTTCCGGTATCGGACCCACGAAGATCACCACGGTCCTCGGCATCCTCAAGGCCTACACCACGCGTGTCGGCTCCGGCCCGTTCCCGACCGAGCTGTTCGACAACCACGGTGAATACCTCGCCAAGCAGGGCGGCGAGGTCGGCGTGACCACCGGCCGTGCCCGCCGGACCGGCTGGTTCGACGCGGTCATCGCTCGCTACGCCACGCGCGTCAACGGCATCACCGACTACTTCCTCACCAAGCTGGACGTGCTGTCCGGCCTCGACACCGTGCCGATCTGCGTCGGCTACGAGGTCGACGGTGTTCGCGTCGACGACATGCCGATGACACAGACCGACATCCACCACGCCAAGCCCATCTACGAGGAGATGCCCGGCTGGTGGGAGGACATCTCCCACGCCCGCACGTTCGAGGAGCTCCCCAAGAACGCGCAGAACTACGTGCTGCGTCTCGAGGAGCTGTCCGGCGCGTTCATCTCGTGCATCGGTGTCGGACCGGGCCGCGACGAAACGATCGTCCGGCGCGACATCCTCGCCTGATCGGGGCATTCGCCCGGAAACGCCGAATGCTGGACGTGACCCGGGTGGACGCGCGACAGTGGGGTGCATGGTTCGTACAGCAGAGGTGAATGCAGCGGGGCCGCGTAGGGCACGCTCGAGAGCTCTCATGGTCGCCGTCACCGCCGCGGGACTGATTGCGGCGGGGCAGGGCACCGCGCACGCTCAACCGGAATCGACGCAGCTGGCGCCTGCCTACACGATCGGCCACGGATCCCTCGGGTCGATCGCGGTATGTATCGGCCGGCTCGACGTCGAGGTGTACCCGTCCGCGGACGGCCCCCAGCCGTACGTGGTCCGGCTCGAGAGCAACTTTGTCGGTGTCACCCCCGTCTGCCTGGTCGACGGCACGTTCACGTGGCACAACCTCGACACCGGCGCTTCCGGCTCGGACGACTGGGCACTGTCCGGCTGGGATGGACCGGAAGCGGGTACCGTGCGTTATTTCGACCCCGGGCCGGGACGCGTCGAGGTCACTATCGCCCCGGCGGCACCACACCTGCCGGGCGGTGGCGAGTTCACGGCATCCTGAGCGTGAATCTTCGAGGGAGATGCGGAGTTACGGGCGGTCCTCGGCCCGGTCGTGTTTCCCGACGAAGCTCAGGAAGCGCGGGATCACCTGGTCGGGATTCGCCCACAGTAGGTCGTGTCCCACTCCCGGCTGAATCTCGACGTCGGCGGACGGGATGTGCTTGCGGACGCGCGTTGCCTGGAGCTCGGGATTGTTGGTGATCGTCTCGGCGCCGAACAGGACCAGTAGCGGCGCTGAGACACGGGCCAATTCGTCGTCGGTGATCGTACGCTCCCACGGCACGCCCATCCGATACTTCAATCCGGCCGTGATCATCGCGAATTCCTCGTCGGTGTGCACGTAGCCGGGCATCATCCACCGGTTGAACTTCCGAAGTCGCTCGGGAGTCGGCCGGATGCCCATGATGAGGAACTTCAGCAGCACTCTCGCGCGTGGCCTCGCGAACGTGGCGCCGCCCGGTTCGAACAGCGTCACGCTCGCCAGTCGCTCGGAGTGGTGTACGGCGATGTTCATCGCTATCCATGCGCCCATCGAATTTCCGGCGAGGTGGATGTGCTCTTCGCCGAGTCCATCGAGTAGTTCGACCATCCACCGAGCCAGATCTGCGCCGTTCTCGAGAGGTGCTGTCTGTGTGCTGCGTCCCGCCCAGCCGATGACGTCGGGTGTGTAGACGACACGATCGCAGGCGAGGTTCTCGATGAAGGGGGCCCAGATCTGCCCATTGCCGGAGATGCCGGGAAGCAGGACCAGTGGCACGCCGTCCCCGCTCCCGGATCGGCGCACATGCGTTGTGCCAAAAGATGTTTCGACGTCGATTTCGGTCGACGGTATGGGCCATTGCGACGCGAAGGTGTCGTACGCGCGCATGAATTCGTCCCTGGCTTCGTCGTTCTTGAACTGCCCGATCTTCGGCATGCTCCCCTCCAATTTTCATGGTATGTGCGTATCACGTTTATGATACGCACATACCAACATGCTTGGGAAGCGTCCGGAACGAAAGGCTGAGCAGCTCGTGCCACGATTGGTCGACCATGAGGTGAGGCGACGGGAGATCACCGACGCCGTACGCCGTGTCATCGTCTCGGGCGGACTGGAAGGAGTGACCTTCCAGTCGGTCGCGGCGGAAGCGGGGATTTCCGTGCGGCTCGTCCAGTACTACTTCGGAACCAAGAACGAGTTCCTCCTGGCCACCCACAGATCGGTGATGGAAGATGCCGGAGTCAGGTTCGGTGAACGACTGGCGGCACACAGTGATGCCGCGCCGCGTGAAGCGATCCGTACGGTTCTCACCGAACTGCTTCCGCTCGACGATCGGCGCCGAGAAGAGGCGATCGTGCTCGGAGCGTTCAATTCGGCGGCGATCGTCGGCCGAGGTCTCGCCGCGGAGGAGACCCATGCGGCACCGCGCGCGCTCGTCACGATCGTTACCCACCATCTGAGGCGGGCAGGGAATCCGGACGGCACGACCGATCTCGATGCCGAACTCGTCCTCGCCGCAGTCGGTGGTCTCGCCCAGGGCATGTTGTCCGGCGTCTACACCGAGGAGCGCGCGGTCGAACTCGTCGACCACTTGCTCGAGCGAACGCTGCATCATTCCTGATCTTGACCTTCGAGGATCATGTCGTGTTCAACACGTGTTGGCATCGACAGGGAACCGTCGCCCTCGTCCTTTCGTTCTGCTCCGAGGAGTGACACGTGTATCTGTCCCGACGCGCCTTGCTCCGCAGCACGGCCATCGGCCTGCTTGCGGTTCCCGCGGCGGCCTGTTCGTCCGCT
>BBEG01000057.1 GCA_001312645.1 Rhodococcus sp. JCM 9791 | reverse complement strand
GCGCCGCGAGACCGCGCGCGAGCGCGACACGCTCACCGAGTCCGGCAGCCAGTTCGTCGCCCAAAGCGAGAGAGTTGAGGCTGCGCGCCGACAGCAAGCAGATGGCGAAGCCACGATGAGGAAGGGCAGCGCCTGCCCGATGACGTCGAAGTTCGCGCCTCCCACACCGCCGATCTGCCACGACCGCACATTCCCGGCGATGTCGTTCCGCGGCAGGATGATCGCGGTGATGAACGACGACAGTGCTGCCGCGGTGGCTGCGCCGGCGAGCGCAAGCCTGAGTGGCGTGGCCCCACCGCGACCGAGCGAACCGATCATGTAGACGAACACCGCGGTGATCCCGGCGCCGAAAATTGCGACCCACAGCATCGCGGTCTGTGTCCACAACCCGAACCACGCCATGCCCACGACCACCGCGAGCGACGCACCCATGTTGACGCCGAGGATGCCGGGGTCGGCCAGCGGATTCCTGGTGATGCCCTGCATCACCGCACCCGCCAGACCCAACGCTGCTCCGACGAGTAGCGCGAGCACGGTTCTCGGGATGCGTTTCGCGATGGCGCCCTGACCGATGTTGTCGGTCGACCCACCGAGCGCGGCGATGATGTCGGCCCATTCCACATCGCGCGACCCGATGGTCACCGACGCAATGACGAGGAGCACGAGCACCCCGAGCAGAACCATGAGCCACGCAGAGTTACCGAGAGCCGAGCGTCGCGGAAGTGCGGCGCGGCGTCGGGGGTTGTTGTACTGAGGTCACTCCGCGTTCGTCTTGCCTGCTGCTTCGGCGAGCATGTCGGCGTAGTCCGAGAGCACCCACGAGATGGCGAGCGGAGTCGGGTTCGCGGCCGTACCGAGCGGGCCGGATCCGTCGAGGAAGACGATCGCGCCGTTGGCGACGGCGGGCATCTGCGACAGCAGCGGGTCGGCCTTCAGGGAGTCGACGAGCGCCTGGTCGCCGTAGGTCACGATGATCTGGACGTCGTCGAACACGTCGACCTGCTCTGCGCTGACCTTCTGTGAGAACTCGTCGCCGGTAGAGGCGTCGGCGACGCTCTTCGGTGTGGACATGCCGAGGTCCTCGAAGAACGCGGCGCGCGTGTCGTTCGCGGTGTAGAAGCTGACCTGGCTCAGGTCGGCGGTGTCGACGTGGGTGAGGAACATCGTCGCCTTACCGTCGAGCTCCGGATGCGCGGCCGCGGTGTCGGCGATTTCCTGTTCGAGGCTCGCAATGAGCTCCTGGCCTTCCTCTGCCATGCCCATGCCCTCGCTGTTGATCGCGATCATGTCGCGCCACGCTGTCGCCCACGGGGCTTCCGGGTATGCGACGATGGGAGCGATCTCGCTGAGGGTGTCGTAGTCCTCCTGTGTCAGTCCGGAGTAGCCGGCGAGGATGACGTCGGGGTTCGTATCGGACACGGCTTCGAAGTCGATGCCGTCGGTCTCGTCGAACAACACGGGGGTCTCGCCGCCGAGTTCTTCGAGCTTCTCCTCGACCCACGGCAGCATGCCGTTGCCGTCGTCGTCGCCGAAGTTGGCGGCGGCCATACCGACGGGCACGACTCCGAGTGCGAGCGGCACCTCGTGGTTGGCCCACGCGACGGTGGCGACGCGCTCCGGCTTCGCGTCGAGCGTGGTGGTGCCGAGGGCATGCTCGATGGTGACCGGGTATTCGCCGGACGCGGTGGCGGTGTCGGTGGTCTCCGAGTCGGAGCTACATGCCGACATGCCGAGTGTGACTGCGACCGCGGTCGCGGCCACCGCCAGGAAGCGCTTTGAACGCATGGAGACGAACTCGCTTTCGTGCAGGTGATGCCCACATCCGGACTCGGATATTAGGCGAGGTTTGCCTAAATCTAATGTTTACCGTCCCGAGACGCAATCGCGTGATCGGGCCACCAGATGTTGCGATCGGGTCACACCCTTCGAAGATCAGCCGCCCGGAACGTCGCGGGAGTCGCACCGGTGACTCTCCGGAACGCCGCACCGAACGCGCTCACCGACCGGTAGCCCATCCGCTCGGCGACCTCACCCAGTTCGAGACCGTGCCCCAGAAGGATCACCGCACGCTGCGCGCGCACCGCCGCCACCCATCGCCCGAAGCTCAGCCCCGTCTCCGCACGGAACGCGCGGGTGACGGTGCGACGCTGACACCCAGTTCCTCTGCCCAATCCGACAACGTTCGCGGGTCACTGGGGTCCTCGCCGACCACCTCGACAATGGGTCGCAGCAGGGGTGACGTCGGCACCTGCACCAGCAGCTCGTGTTCAGCGGGCGCGAGCACGTCGATCACCATCTTCTCCGTCAACGACCTCGACGCTCCGTCCAGCGACTCGTCGGTCAGGCGATCGAGCAGCAGACGCAGCAGCGGTGTCATCTCGACGGCCACCGCGCCGTCGGACAGCAGCGGTGCATGATCGATACCGAAATGCGCAGTGCGATACCACGTTCCCGTCGGCATGATGCCCCAATGCAGCCGGCCCGCCGGGATCCACAGGCCGATGCTCGGTGTGATCGTCCAAGTCTGGGAGCCGATGGTTGCACTCGATGCGCCGCGCTCGTTCCACAACAACTCGTGGGTCGGATGTGAATGCTCCTCGAACCGAGTGTCGCGTCCGATGAGCTCGTCCATCCCCGCGATCACGAACGGCACATCGATCGCCCCGGCAGCATAGATCGGCAGGGATCGACTCTCCATGGTTCCTCCTCGATCCAGGGGGTTCGGCGATCAGTATGTCGCGCGCGACGAACGGTCCGCGTTCGGACCCGTGCGACGACCTGCGGCGCGACAATGGATCGGACCCCCTTCGCTACGAAAGGCGCACCCGTGTCCGAACACAGCGAAACATCCGTCCTGATCGTCGGCGCCGGCCCGGTCGGGCTGACGGCAGCTCTCGAGCTTCGCCGCCGCGGAATCGACGTCGTCGTCATCGATCGCCTGCCCACACCCGCGCATTACGCGAAGGCCGTGGGCATCCAGCCACGAACGCTCGAAGTGTGGGATGCAATGGGAGTGGTGCGGCCCGCCCTCGACCGCTCGACACCGATGCACGGGCAGATCGTGTTCGTCAACGGAGCCGAGGTGATGCGCCTCGACCTCGAACTCCCCGACGACGTGCCGTACCGGTTCACGTGTATGCCGCAGTACGCCACCGAACACGTTCTGCGACGAGCCTTGGCCGAACACGGCACGGCGGTACGCCGCGGTGTCGAGCTCACCGGTTACGAGCAGAACACCGACGGCGTCATCGCGACTCTCCGCGATGGCGACGAGACGACGCGACTCACCGCCCGATACCTCGTCGGCTGCGACGGCGCACACAGCGCCGTCCGCAAAGGCCTGGGAGTGTCGTTCGAGGGCGACGCGTTCCCCGAGGAGTACATGCTCGCCGACGTCGAACTGGACTGGTCGCTACCGTCGGGGTACGGAGTGCGCGCGATGACACAGGAGGACGGTACGACCTCCGACCTGATGGTCTGCATCCCCTTGCCCGGCGACGGCCGCTATCGTGTGTCGTCGTTCGTCGCCCCCGACCTGGCCACCACCGCCGAGGCCGGCGCCGTCACCCACGGCCTCGAAGGAAAGCACCCTCCCACCCTCGGGCACATCCAGGCCGTGGTGGACCGACTCGCTCCGGAACCGACCACGGCTCGAAACATGCTCTGGTCGTCGGTGTTCCGGATCAGCCACCGCATCGCCGGCAGCTACGGAACCGAGCGCGTGTTCCTCGCCGGCGATGCCGCACACATTCATCCACCCACCGGCGCGCAGGGCATGAACACCGGCATCCAGGATGCTACAACCTCGGTTGGAAGCTCGCGCTCGCCGTGAGCGGACACGCCGCCGACGGTCTGCTCGACAGCTACGACGCCGAACGTCGTCCCATCGGCGAAGAAGTGGTGGGCCGCACGGTGCGTCACGCGCGCGAGGGCATCGGCCACGGCGAGAGCGACGCCGAGACGATCATCATGCGGGAGGCCCAGCTGCTGCTCGGCTACCGCGACAGTGCGATCGTAGACGGCCGATCCGACTCGAGTCCGGCTCCCGGCGACCGCGCACCCGATGCCGCGACCTGCGGCAGGACACAGTTGCCACCCCGCTGCGGCTGCACGACCTGCTTCGTCATCCCGGGCACACGGTGTTGTTGTGGGCCCCGACCGCGGCAGCCGTGCCCGCTCTCGCCTCACTCGCCGACACGACAGTCGAGCGCTTCGGCGACGTGGTGCGCGCCTATACCGTCTCCCCCGACGCCGACCCCGCCGACGGACGAGTGGTGCGTGACGAAAATGGCAATGTCACACGGCTGTACGGCTTCGCCGCCGCGCCCGAAGCCGTCGTCGTGCGACCCGATGGATACGTGGGTTTCCGCACGAGCGAACCGAGCATGGACCGTCTCGCCGGCTACTTCGAGAACATCGTGCGCATCGGATCGTGAGCTATCCGCCGGGTTCGACTATCGGCACGATGAATTTCCGCGCGATCGCCGCGAGCTGGTCGTCGTCGTCGAGGTCGACGAGGGCGGTGGGGACCATCAGGAACGACGCCGAAATCCGCACCATCATCTCGGCGGTGAGATCGATGTCGACCGTGTCCGCGATCGCCCCGACCTTCTGCTCACGACGAAGTTGCCGTGCGACGAACTGTCGCGCGATGACGAGCATACGGCCGTCGCTGACCATCGAACCCGCGAACAAGGTCGGTTCTGCATCGAGAAGACCGCCGATCAACGGGTTGGTCCGGATGGCACGCAATGAACTCACGAATCCCAGCACGATGCGCTCACTGACGGTCCGGGCCGATCGGATCTCGACGAGGAAGCTGTCGAAGTAGCGACGGAACTCGCGAAGCAGCACCTGCTCGACGAGCGCGTCCTTGGATTCGAATTTCCGGTAAAGCGTGACCCGGGACAGATCGGCCCGTCGGGCCACTTCCTCCATCGATGAACGTTGGATACCCGACCGGCAGAACTGCTCGTAGGCAGCGTCCAACAGGCGTGCGCGCACCGTGTCGACTTCGTCTGCGCGTTCGACAGCCTCGAGCAACGCGCGCTCGAGCAGGGACTCCGAAGTCGACATCCGGGCGTGTGGCCGAGAATCCACGATCACCTCCTGGGCATCCGAGATTACACGCCGCGCGATACTGCAATTTCACAAAACTGCACACGTGCGTCATCACACCGTGCTAGAAAATGATACGCAGTAACGAATCTTGTAACCCTGTTTCTCTGCATCTCACCGGGGGTAGATGGCATGGCAGACTTCAGTCGACGAAAGATCCTGCAGGCGGGTGGGGCGCTGAGTGCGCTCAGCGCGATCGCCCTCGCGTCGCCCGCCAACGCACAGCCCTGGAGGTGGTCGCCGGCGGGCTCGATTCCGGGCACCGGCAGCGGCGCAGACCCGAGAACCGTCTGGGACACCGAAGCCGACCCGCTGGTCGCGTCGCTTCTCGACCGCGGCGACGTACCCAGGGTCAACCAACTTCTCCGGACGTGGACGAAGAACGGGCAGCCGCTGCCCGATGGACTCCCGCCCGACCTGAAGGACTTCATGGAACGCCACCGGCAGCTGCCGGAGTGGGCAGATCGGAACAAACTCGCCACTGCCGTGCGGTTCAACGAGAAGCGAGGTCTCTATCTCGGTGTGCTGTACGGTTTCGCCAGCGGCATGATGAGCACCGTCATCCCGAAAGAAGCCCTCGCCGTGTACTACTCGAAGGGCGGCGCCAACATGAAGCGCCGCATCTCGAAGACTGCGAAACTGGGCTACGACATCGGTTCGCGCAACGCATATCTCGACGACGGTGAAATGATCGTGACGGGTCTGAAGACCCGGCTGGTACACGCCGGTGTACGACACCTGCTCCCGCAGTCACCACATTGGGATCAGGCTGCGCCGGAGAACATCCCGATCAGCCAGCACGACATGATGGTCACCTGGCACAGCCTGCCCACCACCGTCATGCGCACACTGAAGCAGTGGAAGGTGCCCATCCCTGCCGACGAGTCCGAGGGTTTCCTCCACTCCTGGCAGATCAGCGCGCACATGCTCGGGATCGAAGACCAGTACATCCCCGCGACGTGGGACGATGCCGACGCCCAAGCCCGAGAATCGCTGGATCCGGTTCTTGCTCCCACCACCGAGGGACTCAAACTTGCGGACATGCTCCTCGATCTCGGTGCAGGGCTCGATCTCACGCTTCTCAGCCGGCCCATCCTGGGCGCCCTCACACGTTTCATGCTCGGCGACGAGATCGCCAACTGGCTGAACATCCCCCGGGAATTGTTGTGGGACAACCTGCTCAATGTGGCGTGGGGGCCTTTCATTGCGGTGCGGGAAGGATTGCTTCCCCTGCCGCTGGCACCGGAAGCGTACTGGACGTTCGACGAACTGCTCCGCCAGTTCGTTCTGCTCTACATGTCCGAACTACAGACGATCAGCATCGAGATCCCGGAGTTCAACAACCCGAACTACCCCTGACCGATTCCCGAGCATCACTCGGAGGTGTGCACGAACTTCCCCCACGTCCACAGCTTTCCACTGGTTCGAAACCCGTGGAATGCCGTGCGTGGGGAGGAAAGTTCAGCAGCAGGGATGATGGACGCATGCCTTTTGCTGATGAGCTCATCGGGCCACACGTCGCCGAACAGCTGACGACGTCGATCCAGGACGCCGCACCTGAACAGCCGTTACGGGAGCTTCCGCGCGCCGCCCACGAACTCGACGGATTGTCCCTGCGCGAGCGCGCCGATCTTCTGTGCGACGCACTGCTGGCGGACGTCCCCGGAGACTATGCCACCCTCGCCGCAGTCGTCCGCGGCGCCTACCACCACACGCCGGATTTCGGTGGATGGTTGCTCTGGCCGGTCACCAGCGCTGTCGCCACCAGGGCCGTACACGACAACAGCGACGCGGCATTCAGCGATGCAATGGCGCTACTGGCGGAGTTGACCGGCCGCCTGACCTCCGAATTCGCCATCCGGACACTGCTACGTCACGACCTCGACCGAGCACTCATCATCGTTGCGGAGTGGACAACGTCGACCGATGAACACGTCAGACGGTTGGCCACCGAAGGGACCCGGCCCTACCTTCCCTGGGCAGTGCGGGTTCCGGAGATCGTGTCGCGGGGCGGCATCACCGTCCCGATCCTGGACGCCTCTACCGGGATGACAGTGAGTACGTGCGTCGCTCGGTGGCCAATCACCTGAACGACCTCAGCCGCGACGATCCCGATCTCGTCGTCGACACCGCACGCAGGTGGCTCGGCGACCCGACCGACACGACGACGGCGCTCGTTCGTCACGGCTTGCGGACGCTCGTCAAACGCGGCAATGTCGGAGCACTTGCCCTGCTCGGCTTCGCGCCGGCATCGGTCGATGTCGACGGTCCTCACATCGTCGCCGCGCGAGTGCCTGGAGCGGCACGGTCCAATTCACTGCGGCTCTCCGCAACACGGGTACGGAGCCGGCGCGCCTGGCGATCGACTACGTCATCCATCACCGCAAGGCCAACGGCGCCTCGAGCACGAAGGTCTTCAAACTCACCACCCGCGAACTGGACCCCGGGGAGCAATTCACAATCGACAGGGAACACTCTTTCCGGCCGATCACCACCCGCCGCTACTACCCCGGCGAGCACGCCGTCGCCTCCAGATCAACGGCGTCGCGACGGCCCCGGCCCCCTTCGAACTGCTCCCGGAAAACGGGATTTCCGCACGGTGAGCGATGCTGCCGAGGTCAGCCGCGAGCACATCACAGCGTTCACGACACCTCCGTCGTTCAACGAGGATTGGGGCCTTCCACCAGGGGCAGCGACTCGTCGGCGGTCCACGCGTTCAGAGACCCGTCGTACACCGCAACGTCGGAACGCCCCGCCACCGCAAGCGCATGTGCAAGACCTGCCGCGGCGATCCCGCCACCGCAGTACGTCACCGGGTGCACCTTCGGATCGAGAGCACCCGCCTTCTCGAACACTGCACGCAACTCGTCGGTCGGCTTCAGACGTCCGGTCGCCGGATCGACGAGATCGCCGAACGGGATGTTGATGCTGCCCGGAATGTGGCCGCGACGAGGGTACGACGGGCTCTCGCCCCGATAGGTCGCGGGGTCGAGGGCATTGATGATGAGTGTGTTCTCGTCGTCGAGAGCACCCGCGACCTCATCGGTGGAACGCACCAACTCGGGACGGCGGTTCGTCGTCAGGGTCGTCGCATGCGGGATCACCTGTTCATCCGACACCGGGAACCCTGCCGCCTGCCAGGCGGGCAGTCCACCGTCGAGGACAGCGACGTCGTCGAAACCTTCGAATCTCAACTGCCACCACAGCGCGCCGCCCAGACTCCGGACGACTGGTCGTACACCACGACCCGACGCCCCTGTCCGATCCCCACCGCACCCGCGGCTGCCGCGAAGCGTTCGGAGGACGCTGCGGTGAACGGCAGCGGAGCCAGGTGCTCCGAGAAGTCCGTGAACAGGTCCGCGTACACCGCACCCGGGATGTGGGCTTCGAGGTACGTCGCGAGACCGGGCTCGATGTGCACGGACCCGTCCGGCGGCATGGTCAGGTGGGTGGTCGCGTCGACGACGACCAGGTCTTCGTCACCGACCTGTTCGTACAACCACTCCGGGGAGACGGTGTGCGGCTTGTGTTCGCTCATCGAACCCTCCTCTGCTCTCGGTGTCTGCTCCAGTCGAAGCTTTCTCCAGTAGAGCACTCTCCGAGCTCATGCTCTGACCGCATAGCCCATGTAGGAGATCCCGGTGAACCTCGTTCGTCCGAAGTCGAGCCGGCGACTCATCTCTCCCCACGGGAGACGGCCTCGCGCCGCCCGCGTCATGTCGAGTAACCGCAGCGGATTCGTCGACCGCGGGCCGAGACCCACGATGTCGCCGGCCTGCAGGCCGTGGCGTCCCATGACTTCCACGAGCTCGCCTGGCCTCACACACATCGACCAATCGTGGATGGCGGTGTCGAACAACCGGGTCCACCGCCATTCCTGCATCATCTTGATCGCGACGAGTTTGCTGGTCGTGGTCCGGTTGATTGTGTCGAACAGGAATAGTCCTCCGGGTTTGAGGGCCCGTGCGATCTCATCGATCACCGCATCCAGGTCGGTCACGTGCTCGAGCACATCACAGCAGTACACGACGTCGAATTCGGTGCCGCGCACCGGTAGCTTCTCACCGATGCCGAGCAGGTATTCGATCTCGAGTTCGCCCTCGGCCGCGTGGGCGCGTGCCGTGGCCAGCGATACCGCCGACGGGTCGACGCCCACTACACAGAATCCGACCTTCGCGAACTCTTCCGCCAGGAATCCACCACCCGATCCGACATCGAGCGCACGCATCCCCGCGTACTCGCGGCCTACCCGATCTGTGAGCACCTCCCGGAAGTACGCGAACCGACCCGGCGTCAGGCTTCCGTGCAGCAAGTTGAGCGGATTGTCTTCGTCCCACCACGTGGCGCCCACTCGGTTGTACACATCGTTGTCGATGGGCACGGGAGTCACCTGCGCATCCTCGAGAAGGTCGTCTCCTGGACCTGTCCCTGCCAAGCTACCTCCCGGTGCCGGGATTCCCACCGGTTCTGCACCGACGGGAGCCCTGACAAATTAAGGAAACTGCAGGTCGGTGCTCCACTTCCCACAGTGTGGTTACGTGGTGTGATCGTGAAGGTGCGGGACGTACACCAATTGCTGGGTGCGCCCGTCGAAGGTTCGTGCCTCGATGAGTTCGAGATCGAAGTCCGCGGCGCCGGCCCAGATCGGATCGAGCCCGCTCGCGCCGGTGATCACCGGGAAGACGACGACCTCGATTCGGTCGACGAGACCAGCAGCCATGAGCGCACGATTCATCGTCATGCTTCCGTGCGAGCGCAACGGCAGGTCGGATTCGGCCTTCAAACGAGGGACCGCGGTGAGTGCATCCTCAGCGATGAGGGTTGTGTTCGGCCACTTCAGAGGCCCTTCGAGCGTGGTCGAGAGAACGACCTTCTGCATCGCATAGAGCCAGTCGAAGCTCGGATCGTCGATCATTTCCGACAGCTTCGACCACGTCCGGTAGGTCGTCGCGCCGAGCACGAGGATCTTGTCCGGTGAGAAGACCTTCTCGCGATCCGCGACCAGTTCGGGGCCTTCTTTGCCCCAGTAACCGGGCCAGACTTCCGACGATCCGTATCCGTCGAGTGTGGAGAACACATCGAATGTGTAGGTAGCCATATCGGTCACGCCTCCGCCCAGGAGATCGATACGTTGAACAGCTCCGTTCACATTGTGACACCACGGACTCCTCGGTAGCCCGCGGATCAGTTCAGATAAACGACGTCGTCGTCACCGCCGACGCAGGTGACCACGGGGCTACCCGAGCATTTCATGGTCTGGGTCCGGCCCATCGCCGGGTTGCGCGCATCGACCGTCACCAGCCCGTACCGCATGGGCTGCTTCAGATAGGAACCTCGCACCTCTTCGGCGAATTCACAGGACGTGGCCGGGCTTGCGACCGCGGAACTCGTCACGTCCGGGCTGCCGAATGTACTGGGGCACGACGTCGCATCCTCCGGCACACGCTTCAGACCCTCCAGTCCCGCGACAGGAACGCGGTCGGTGGTTTCGGATACCGCGACGGCGGCGGTCGACGTCGCCGTCGTCGCTTCGCTGTCGTTGTCGAGCTGCGGCCAGATCAGAAAGAGTCCGATTGCGGCGAGTCCGACGAAGACGACTGCCGCAGCAATCAACGGCATCGTGGAATTCGAGTTCTTCTCCATTTACTTCTCGGGCCTTTCACACCACCGACCTGCACATACAAGCCGTCGAGCTCATTACGGCAAGCACCGCACAAGGTCAGCCGACGTAGCCGACAGTCTGTACGTTGCACGGTTCGGACGGCTGACGGTGTCCATCGTTCGAACTACATGAGCATGGATCGCCACACATTCGGGCCGATTCCGTGGTGGTGATCACCAGGCTCGCCGGGTCACGCGTGAGGTCGGTGATCTCACGGAGCAGGGTGAGCGAATCCCGCAGCTCGCGCATGCGGGGACCGCCGAGGTGTTTCGTCCACTCTTCATCGATCCGCGCCTCTTCAGCGCGCGCAACCGCGATCACCTCCGCGCCACGCGGCGACATGCGGACGAGGCGGGCGCGAGCGTCGCTAGGGTCGACGACACGTTCGACATACCCCGCCCTTTCCAGCTGGTCGACGAGGTGCGTTGCAGTCTGCTTCGACACCAGGCTTGCTCGGCGAGCTCGGAGAGCCGTGTCCCATCGGGGCCGATGCGCGCCGCGATGCGAGCCTGGGCCAGGGTGATCCCCGCAAACCCGGCATTGCGAACGGCGTCGAACACGCGCCTCTCTGCACTGCGGTGTGCGGTGAACATCAAGACGGCGATGTGCGGTTCGTCCACGACGACCCTCCCCTTGCCATTGATTCGAAGTTGGGACTAATATTAGTCCCAACTTCGAACTGATATTACCGGGATCGACCATGAACATCGACGACGTCTGGGTAGCGATCGACGACCACCGCACCCGTACCGCTGATCTACTCGAGATGCTCCGCGACGAGGAGTGGCAACAGAATTCACTGTGCGACGGATGGACGGTGCGCGACGTTGCGGCGCATCTGACGTTGCAGCAGATCGACGTTCGCCAAGCGATCACCATGCTTCCCTTCGTGCTCCGACACCCGGGGGGCATGAACGCGGTGATCCACTATTCCGCGAAACGGAAAGCAGCAACACCGACCGACCGACTTGTCCGCGAGATTCGCGCGATGATCGGATCCCGGAAGCACAACATCGGACTCACTCCCCGCGAACCTCTCATCGACATCCTCGTCCACGGACAGGACATCGCGATTCCACTCGGCCGAACGCTGCGAATATCACCCGAGGCCGCCGCTGAAGCCGCGACCTACGTCCTGTCCTATGGCAAAGGTTGGAAGTCGAGGGTATTCCAGCAAAGCCGATTCAGCGGATCGCACCTGCGCGCGACCGACGTCGACTGGTCGACGGGCACCGGGCCGGAGATCCGCGCCCCGATGGCGACCCTGCTCCTGATTCTGGCCGGCCGAGACATCGGCCTCGGTCAACTCTCCGGCGACGGGCTCGCAGCAATTCCCCAGGCGACCTCGAATCCGCCACAGACACCCCCTGGGTGAGTTTCACACCAGATCACGCCGCAGCGGAGCCACGATCGCCGCCGCCGAGGCCACGGCCGCGTACGTCACCAGAACAAGCGCGCCGAGCATCGGGGTCAGCAAAGTCGTGGCCCCCAACGACATCTCCCCCGACACGGTGTCGCTGAGGAACGTGAAGTCCGTCAACGCCGCCGTCGCCCCTCCCGGCATGAACGGTAGAGCGTGTTCAAGCCGGGCAGGATCATGAGCACGGTTCGAGGAAGTAGAAGTATCCGAGCACAATCCCGACAGCGACGAGTTGACTGCGCACGAGCGCGCCGATCCCGACACCCAGCAACGTGTAGATCGCCGCAGCCAGGGCCACGCGGGAGAGAATCGTCGCAAGGTCGCCCGCCGACGCACCGAGCTCGATTCCCCTCACAGCCGTGACAGACCACAGAGCAAGCGCCGACGACAACGCCATCAACAGTCCGTAGACGAGACCGAAGACGCTGTAGACGAACAGTTTTGCCCCGAGCACTGCACCTCGCCGCGGTACCGCGAGGAACGTCGTGCCGATCGTCTTGTGGCGGTACTCGCCCGTGACTGCAATCGTCCCGAACAGCGCGGGCACGAACAGCAACAGACCGGTGAGTCCCACGGCGATCGCCACGCCCTGCGGCGTATCGAGGCCGGGCATCGGCGGCGACGCGTTCTCCGGTCCGACCAGGCCGAGAACGCCGGTGAGTCCGGCACCGGACAGCACTGCCGCGACGATCGCCCACACGGCAGGCGCGTGGAGAACAGTCGGATGAATTCACCACGGACTGCGTTCTTCATTTCACACCTACACGGGTCGTGAGACTGAGGAAGGCCTCTTCGAGGGTGTTCCCGGTGGCGACGAGTTCGGAGAGTTCGCCCGTCCAAGCGATGCGTCCGCGGTCCAGGAGCACCACGTCGTCGATCGTGTTCTGCAGTTCGGAGAGCGCGTGACTGGAGATCAACACCGTTCCGCCACTCGCCGCGAACTCGCGAAGAAAGCTGCGCAGCCACACGATTCCCGAGGGATCGAGCCCATTCGACGGTTCGTCGAGGACCAACGTCTCGGGGTTGCCGAGAAGCGCGGTGGCCAGGGCGAGGCGCTGTCGCATCCCCGTCGAGTAGCCGCCGACGCGACGGTCGGCGAACCGGTCGAGTTCTACCAGTTCGATCACCTTGCCGACTCGTTCCGGCGGGTGACCGCCGAGCGCACAGCAGGTGCGCAGGTGCGCGCGGGCCGTGGTCGCGGGGTGCGCCGCTGCGATGTCGAGAACAGCACCGACCGTGCCGGCAGGAAACGCCAGACCCCTGTACGGAACCCCGTCGAACAGGGCAGTGCCCGCATCGGGTCTGATCAGACCGAGGAGCATACGTAGGGTTGTGGATTTGCCGGCGCCGTTGGGGCCGAGGAATCCTGTCACGCGGCCGGGACCGGCAGTGAAAGTCGCGCCGACAACAGCATCGAGCGCGCCGAACCGTTTGGTGAGGTTCTCGACGTGGATGGCGACGCCGGTCATGACTGCTGTACCTGCTGGAGCACCCCGCCGATGTCGTTCGCGTTCGAGGCGCTGATGAGCAGCTCGTCGAATTCATCGCCAGCCGTCTGCCCTCGAAGCACGATGCGCAGCAACGGTTCTCCTCGTCTCATGACGACGAGACGTGTGATGCCACGAGGATGCGTGAATGTGCCGACCTTGAGGAACTTCGAGATGACGAGGCCATTTCGAAAGCCGAGTATCTCGGATGTCCATCCCGGTAGCACATCGACGCGGGCGATCGAAGACCGAGGAATCACCAACTCGGTACGACGGACCAGCAGAGCTTCCCACCAGGTGAAGGTCACGTTCAGATCAGTTTCACTGCGCTTCAACTCGGCCACGGCGTCAGCCTTCCGTCAGCGGTAGTATCAATTCGATAGTGAGAACATTATCAGAGTGAGAACAATGGAGGAAGGGGCCCATGGACAGCGAACCGTCGATTGCCGACATCGTGCTGCATCCGGTCCGACTACGGATCGTCCAACAGCTCGGCGGTCGACAGCTGACCACCGCAGCGCTCCGCGAGGAACTGCCGGACATCACCCAGGCCACGCTGTACCGGCATGTAGCCGCCCTGATCGCGGCGCAGATCGTCACCGTCGTGGACGAACGACGAGTGCGCGGCACCATCGAACGAACCCTCGCACTCGGTGAGCGCATGGCCCACGTCGGGCAGGACGACCTCGACGCGATGAGCGATGCGGAACTCCGCAACGCTTTTCTGTCATTTCTCGGCACCGTCGGCGAAGGATTCGACAAGTTCATCGACGCGGGAGATCAACACCTCAGGAACTACCTGGGATTCGGCACGACACCGCTCTACGTCACCACCGAAGATCTCATGGAAATCCAGACGAAACTCGCCGAACTCCTCGAGCCTTATCGGACGGATCGCGACAACGGCTCCGTGCGCATTACGCTGACCACTGCAGTGATCCCTTCTCCCCCAGCTGATTCGGATACGTGAATACGGCTCCGGGCGCGATGCATCGTCCGGGTCACGCAATGCAGATCTGGTTGGTTCGACGTCGTTATGTGCAGTCGAACAACCACATCTGCATGATCTACGAGTCGACGGCCTGCAGAAGACCCGCCACCTCGCGCTGCAACTCCGGAGTCTGCACACCGACATTGTTGATCGTGTAGCGGGTTGCGATATCACCCAAGCGGCCGAACAGCATATTCGCTGCCTCGGCCGGAGCGCCCTCCGCCGCGAACAACGCAAGGATGCCGTCGTCGATCAGGTCGGCCATGGTAGCCCACTTGCCGTCGTCTGCGGTCTTGGAGAGCCGGTTGAGTTCGTCGCCAGATCGCCGAGTCCGTGCAGGTCGAGAACGGGGCGGTAGGCGGGCGTCGAGCCGTAGAACGCGATCTGCCGCCGCACCGCCGCCTTGGACGTCGCGAGTTCCTCGTCCGTGTTTCCGGTGACGATGAATCCGGATGCAATGATCTCGGGGTCACCTTCCGGCGCACCGGACGCAGTGCGACCCCGGGCCAGCGCCGGCAACGTCACCTCCCGCACGTATTGCTCGGTAGTGAAGGGATGCAACAGGATTCCGTCAGCGACACGACCGGCCGTCTCCGTCATCTTCTCGCCGACCGCAGCGAGGAGAACTTCGGGTGCAGGCTGCTCGCTCAGCGGCGTGAACATGGGGGTCATGAGGGTGTGCGTGTAGAAGTCGCCGCGGAAGTCCAGCTTCGCGCCGGTGGCCCATGAATCCCAGATCGCTCGCATCGCGGAGACGAACTCGGCCATCCGTGCCGCCGGCGCGCTCCACGGCATCGAGAAGCGCTTCTCGATGTGCGGTTTGATCTGACTGCCGAGACCGAGGGTCAGTCGACCGCCGCTGTAGTCCTGCAGAGCCCGCCCCTGCACCGCAAGCGTCATCGGAGACCGCGCGAATGCCACGACGATGTTCGTCAGCAGGTCCACACGCTCGGTCGCGCCGGCAGCGATCGTCAGATGCAGGATCGGATCCGAGACGACCTCGCTGAACGACACCCCGTCGAAGCCGCTCTCCTCGGCCTGGCGTGCCATGTCTGCAACGTCGGCGAGCGCGCCGGTCCGGGAAGCCAACGGTAGTACGACCTTCATGCACACTCCTGCGATCACACCATCACGGCCAGAACTTCGGACGAGTATAGCGACCGCTAAGTGCACCGACCGGAACCTTCCCGAAGTCGATAACGAAGAACCGTTTCGCTCCCCTCAGCAGCACTCGGTGTTTCGGTATTGACCGCACCCCGAACCGCGCCCAGCATCGTAGTGGCGGATGAACTCCCCTACCGACCGGGAGCCGAACATGGAACCTTCCACCGATCGTCGCTCGGACAAGCTCGACCGCGACGTCATCGTCACCGGGCTCGTCGTCGTGTCCGGCATGATCATGGTGGTTCTCGACACCACCATCGTGAACGTGGCCCTCGACTCGTTGAGCAGGGAGCTCGACGCGCCGTTGTCCACCACCCAATGGGTCGTCACCGGCTACCTGCTCGCCGTGGCCCTGGTCATCCCACTCTCCGGCTGGGCCATGGATCGGTTCGGGCCGAAACCGACCTGGATTACAGCAGTGGGTCTGTTCATGGCCGGTTCCGCCTGTGCGCGGCCGCGTGGTCGATCGACAGCCTGATCGCCTTCCGCGTGATCCAGGGGTTGGGCGGCGGCATGCTGCTTCCCGCCGGTCAGGCCATCATCACGAGGGCCGCGGGCCCGGAACGCCTCGGACGCGCGATGAGCATCCTCGGCGTTCCTATGCTGTTGGGTCCGGTGTTCGGGCCAGTGATCGGCGGCCTGCTCGTCGAATACGCGAGTTGGCACTGGATCTTCCTCGTCAACGTCCCCGTCGGCGCCCTCGCGCTCACACTCGCGGTGTGGAAGCTACCGAGCGGCGGTGCCCTGCCCGAATTCGGGCGTCTCGACCTGCGCGGTCTCGTCCTGCTCTCCGGAAGCCTGGTGTGTCTGCTCTACGGGCTCTCCCGTGCAAGTTCCCACGGCGGATTCAGTGAGTGGAACGTGCTCGGATGGCTCATCGGGGGCGCTGCCGGCTTGGCTCTCTACACCTGGCACAGTCTGAACAAAGGCACCGGGTCGATCATCGACGTTCGTCTGCTCACCAACCGGCTGTTCGCCAGCGGAACCGTCGCGGTCTTCCTCGTCGCCATCGGAATGTTCGGCGGCATGCTGCTGCTTCCGCTGTACTACCAGACCGTCCGCGGTGAAGGCGCACTCAACGCCGGTCTGCTGCTCGCACCCCAGGGCCTCGGCGCCATCGTCGCAATCGTCATCGGAGGCAGGCTCACCGACCGCATCGGCGCGGGCTACGTCGTCCCCGTCGGCGTCGTGCTCGCGCTTCTCGCACCGTGCCGTTCACCCAAGTGGGAGTCGACTCTTCCTACCTCTGGCTCAGCGCAGCCCTGTTCGTTCGCGGCATGGGTCTCGGAGCAGTGATGATGCCGACGATCTCCGCCGCCTACACCGAGCTGGACAAGGACGTGATATCGCGGGCAGCACCGACGCTGTCGGCGATTCAGCAGGTCGGGGCGTCGCTGGGAAGCGCCTTGCTCGTGACGGCGCTGACGCAGCGGCTCACCGACCAGCTGAGCTCCCAAGCGTCGAGACGACGGGCAACGGGGCCGACCAGATCAGTTCGCTCCCACCCGAAGCCATGGCGGTGGTCGGCCCGGCCCTGTCCGATTCGTTCGGATATGCGTTCTGGATCGCCTTCGCGCTCACGGCCCTGATCCTCATCCCCGCATCCTTCCTGCCCCGCCACGCAGCTCGTGACCGCCGAGAAGCGCCGCAGACGGTAGGCAAGAAGGAATAGAACCTCTCCGAACTGATTTCACGGTCGACGACGCGTGATCACAGTTGTCATATCCTGCTGGCACACTCGCCCCATGAGCGAACGTCGACTGAACAGGTGTGCCCGGTGACGGCCCGCGCAGGTGAGACCTTCGATCCGGATCGGTCCGCGTCGGATGTAGAGACAGCCCTGCTCGTTCCCCTCCCCGCATCCGGGCCGACCACCGATGCGGGCGAGCCGGCCACCGGCGAATGGACGTCCACGCGAGGTGACGGCTTCATGTTGTTTCCCCTCCGGGAAAGCGACGACCTCGTCGGCGTGTACCAACCCGAATGGAACGACGTCGAGGACATGGCGGAAGGTCATCTCTCAGCGTTGGTTGCGGAGTTGGACCGCAGATGGGGGCCGCACCGCACGGTGACGATGGGTCCGGCTCTGTGGAATCCGCCCACCGCAGAGCCCTTCCGCACCCTGGTCGCCATGGACTGCCTCGGCGACCTCAACGTCTGGGGACCGGTCACTGCGTCACATTCCCGATGGGTCGCGGTCTCTCTCAATCAGTGCGACGGCGATGCCCCGATGATCCTCACCGCGCTGGTCACCGACCGACCCATCGAATCGCTCGAGTAAGGAGGGGAGCCCTGGGTTCTCCCAACAGGCCCTATCGAGCTGGCACACTCGCCTCCATGAGCGATCGCCCCGTCACCATCACTGTCACCGGCCACGCCGAACGCGAGTTCGCACCCAACCGGTGCACGGTCGTGCTCCGCGTGCACGCCGACGGCACGACGCGCGAGCACGCCGCCGATCCCGTCACTTCCGCGATCACCACGCTGACCGGCCTCGTCACCGAACTACGCGAACGCGACGACACCCCCGTCAGACGATGGACCTTCGACCAGGTTCGGCACAGTCGCCACCGCCCGTACAGCAACGAGGGCAAGACCCGGCCGTGGCGGTACACGTCGTCTGCGTCGCTCACGGTTACGTTCCACGAATTCGACGCGGTCAGCGGGTTCGTCGACACCGTCTCGGAGATCGAGCCGTCGCAATCACCGACCTGCGCTGGTGGATCACCCGCAAGACTCGGGAGAAGCGGATCGCGGAGGTACGCGACCTTGCGGTCGGCAATGCCCTCGCCAAGGCCAAGGGCTACACGAAGAGCCTGGGTTACAGCGACTTCCGAGCGGTCGCCATCGCCGATCCGGGAATGCTTGGACTTCAACCGGGTCCGAGTCCGCGCGCAGCGGGTGCGCCCATGATGCACGCGATGCGTTCCGACATGGCATCGGCGTCCGAGGAGAGCGGCAGCGGTTTCGTCCTCGAACCCGACCGCATCACTCTCAGTGCCGACGTGGAAGCGCGCTTCGAGGCATCATGACGCGGGAGAAGTCCGTACCGTGGTTTCGGGAGGAACACATGTCACTCAGCAGTTCAATCCTGCGCTTCGCGGGACCTTTCAACGCAGTCATCATGGCCGCCGCCGACCTCCCGGTCATCGGCAGCCGCATCCGTAACTACGTCGCACCCATCACGTATGTCGGTCGCAAATCCGGCCGGGTGATCACACTTCCGGTCGGCTACCGTATCTCGGGCGACACCGTGAAAATCGGTGTCGCGATGCCCGACCAGAAGTCGTGGTGGCGCAACTTCCTCGGCGACGGAGCGCCCATGAGCATTCAGTTCGACGAAGAGCGAACAGGCCATGCCGTCGCACACCGCGACGACCGCGGTAACGTCGAGGTGGTCCTCGAGCTCGACTCCGCATGATCTTTGGTGGGTTGGAGTTCGCCCTGCGGGCAAGATCCCACCGAACTGAAGTCTCGAACGGCGACACCTGGCCTACAGTTGAGCAGGCAGCAGAAACCGGGAGTCGCCGTGAACTCGAACGAGACGATGATGGCGTGGCGGGTAGCAGACCCGCGACCGATCCACGAGCAACCGCTGGTCTTCGAAACCGGCCCGATCCCCACGGTGAGTCCGGACGAGTTACTGATCAAAGTTCAGGCCTGCGGGGTGTGCAGGACCGACCTGCACGTATCGGAAGGCGACTTGCCCGTCCATCGGCACAATGTGTGCCCGGACACGAAGTCGTAGGCACCGTGCACCGGACGGGCGCTGCGGTCAGCGGGTTCTCACCTGGCGACCGCGTCGGTGTCGCATGGCTCCGGTACACCTGCGGCCACTGTCGGTATTGCCTGCGCGGACGCGAGAACCTTTGCCTCATTCGCGATACACCGGGTGGGACGACGACGGCGGGTACGCCGAATTCGTCACCGTGCCTGCAGAGTTCGCACTTCCTCTCCCGGAGCTACGACGACGTCGAACTTGCACCTTTGTTGTGTGCCGGCATCATCGGGTTCCGCGCATTGGAGCGCGCGGCCGTTCCAGAAGGCGGACGCCTGGGCATCTACGGCTTCGGTGGTAGCGCCCATATTGCGGCGCAGGTGGCGATGTATCGGGGCGTGTCGGTTCATGTCATGACCAGGAGCGCCGACGCCCGCGCGCTCGCCGAGGAACTCGGCGCAGAGTCCGTGCAGGGCTCGGCCGACAAGCCGCCCGTCCCACTCGACGCCGCCATTGTGTTCGCTCCGGTCGGAGATCTGATTCCGACCGCACTCGAGGCACTCGACCGCGGTGGCATCCTCTCACTCGCCGGCATCCACATGACCGACGTCCCTCCGCTGAATTACCAGCGGCATCTGTTCTACGAGCGGGAGATCCGCTCGGTGACAGCCAATACACGCGACGACGCGCGCACCTTCATGCGCTTCGCCGGAGAGCATCGGATCCAGGTCAGCACGATGCGCTACCGTCTGTCGGATGCGGACCGAGCATTGACGGATCTCGCCGACGATCGTGTCCGCGGCGCTGCCGTTCTGGTACCCGACCGCAAATTCGGAGCGACAATCGCACGATGACGCTGGAGGATCCGCCGGACACACGTTCACGCACGAAGTGGCTCACCGCGGCCTTCTGGATCATCACGGCCGTATTCGCGTACTGGCTCGGGCTTCTCGGCTGGTGGAAAGAGTTGATCTACCTCGCAGCGTCAGCGGCGCTCATCCACCTGTGGTGGAAGCGACACCACGGTGGTCGGTACGCGGTCCTGTTCGGTGCTACCTGCGGTTTCTTCGCAGCTATGTCCCTGGGAGTGAGCGGTGTTGCATTCTTGTCGACCTTCTCCATCCCGGTCGACAGTGTCGGGCCGCGGACAGTCGAGTGTGGATCCGTCGTCGATCCGCTGTCGGCCGATAAACTGACAATCGCGGGAGGAAACCCAGCGACCAAGTACTACCCGATACCTCAGAGCGCGCTGGAACAGCAATGCTCGAATCGGCGTGACTTCCGAGGTCATCAAGCAACAGACCTGGCTCTGATCGGATTCGCGCTGGCCGCGCGAGCAACCGGGCACCTCGCGACCCGGCCGCGCACATGAACAGTCCTCTAACGCTTCCCCTCCCGTGCGAACACGAGGACTTCCTCTTCCGTCGGCGGACTCTTCGGATGACAGGACAGGCACCCGCCCTTCATCCGCGCCGACATCCTGCTGCTGAGTTTCTTCGCAGTGGGTGGATCACAGCAGGCGTTGTCGGATCCGGTATTCACGTCGATTCCGGCCCTCGCCGACGGCCGGTACGTCGCGGCCCGACGGAGGGAGCGACTACATCGTCACCACGGTGCGTAGCCGTTGTACGTCGTTCCGGCGGAACTCCTCGGCGAGCTGATCGGCCGTGATCGGGCCGTCCAGGATGTCCTTCCAAGGCAGGTCGTCTCCGGCAGACGCGAGAAACTCCACAGCCTCCTGCAGGTGCCGCGGCTCGTAGTTGTGGACCCCGGTAATGGTGCGCCATCCACGCACGATCCACTCCGGATCCACTTCGGTCGCGCCGACCGGTGCAACGCTGCCGGCGAGGACGGCGGTGCCGCCGATGCCAGGGCGTCGATGCAATTCCGGATGCCGACGGGCGAGCCGGAGAGTTCGAGGGACACGTCCACGGTGCCGGAGGCCCCGGCCTCGGGCA